>JBDRQK010000265.1:0-13872 GCA_043826315.1 Chloroflexota bacterium | reverse complement strand
ATAAACAGGTTGGCAGCAGCATTAAAAATCCATTTTCCACAAGTTGGACACAATGAAAGGAGAAACAATGCAGATCCCATCAAGACGGAGAATTCTTCTATGCCTGTTCACTTTCCCTCTATCAGGAATCCTGGCACTTGGGGCGCTTTTTATGCGCAAGTTTGTTGGTATGCCGGGTGCAGATCCGGGAGTATGGGCAGCTGTTGTTACATCGAATCGTTATGTGATCGCCCAGTATTTGTTTATCCTGGCATATGTATTGCCTTTCCTGGGTTTTTGGGCTTTGTATATGGTCCTGATGCAGCATAATACTGAAAAGCTTGCTTTTTGGGGACTGGTAGGGACCTTGATCGGTACGGGATTACCATTAACCACGCTGGGTGTATTTGCTTATGCCAGCCCGGCTTTAGGCAAACTCTATTTGTTGGGGGATACTCATCTTCCACAGGTTATCACTGAGATCGCCATGGGCTCGTCAATGGTGATGGGATTGCCGGGGGCTGTCTTTTATGTCAGCGGATGTATCCTTTTCGGGATCGCCATATGGAGGTCTTTCCCGTCCGTGAAATGGTCAGGCATCCTTTTCGGATTGCATGGCATCCTGGTTTCTCTTGGATTTGGAAGCGCACTGATGCTTTCGCTGAGCTGGATGTTTTTGATCGCAAGCGGGACCGGACTCATGATGGGAGTACAAAAGGAAGCTGTGAAAACTAACCTGGGATAGATGTGTTGGATAATTTGAACATCTTGATACCAAAAAAACTTTAGGAGCTGCATTAATTCATTCTCTATTGAAGTCAATGGCCATGTTCACCTGATAGAAGCTGATCCTGGGACTCCGCTGCTATGGGTGCTGCGGGACACGCTTGGTTTAACTGGTACAAAATATTCCTGTGGTATCGGGCAATGCGGAGCATGTACAGTCCACCTGGATGGAAAAGCCATTCGCTCCTGCCGGATATCGATTGGTGAGACAGATGGTCATAAGATCACAACGATTGAAGGGCTCTCAGATAGTGGAGATCATCCCCTCCAGCAGGCCTGGTTGGGGGATGCGGGTTTATAACGAATGCTGCCACCCAGCCCGGCCAGGTTCAGACCTTTGACCCGTTGGACCTTTAGATCAAGATGGTCACAGCCCTCCGCCCGCGCGGCAGCATTCTTTAGGTCATATTGCGGGTCGTGATTGCCGGGGACATACAGCACGGGCACATGGCTCATCGTGACCAGGTACTCCAGGTACTCATAAGGCAGGTCGCCACACGCGAGGATCAGGTCCACCTCGCTGAAAAGCTCTGCGATCGGTGCAGTGTACAAACGCTCAACGACCAGGTCGCTGATGGCTAATATTTTCAAGGAACGCCTCCACCCGTATTGTGCCCTAAAGCAGGCTTACGCGCAAGACCGGGAGTGAGGGTTTGATTCACCCCTGAGGCATAAAAATCAGACAATACCAGACAGAATTTCACAAATACTAAGGGATTATTGGCTGGTCTGCGTTCTAAGCAGATGGACAAATTAAGTGATTTACCAAACCTTCTTGTTGGTTATTTATGGAATTGAATCTTTGGTCATTCAAAACCCCTTAAACACATCATATAGTATCCATCACGATTCTTGCTCAAGTCTCCTTGTGATTGAGATTAGTAATAGATTGATCAATTTGGTTTCAGAAACTGCATTCCCGGTGCATCACTTGGACGAATAACAAAACCATTTTTCTCATAGAAGGTTTGTTTACCGCTAGCACAGAAGAGCTGAATATCGCGGATATGGTTTTCATTGCACCATTCGATGAGCTTTTGAAGGATCATTGTTCCAATCCCTTGAAGTTGGAATTCCGGTTGAACGATCAAATCAAATATTATCGCATGAAGTACACCATCAGTTAGGATACGTCCAAATCCAATCAATTTTTCAGCATTATAGGCAGCTACGCAATATTGGCTGTTGGAGATGGCGCGAAATAATTCTTCCTGTGTGGCTTGGTAATCATGGTTCCAGCCGGTGGTTTCAAACAGATTGAAGTATTGTTCCAAAGAGGGAGATGTTAAATTGAATACTATTTCCATAGGCAGATTTCCTTATGCAATATCGGTGGATTTACTTTCCACAATCTGTGAACATTGCCGTATTTTCGGTATGTTTTACTTCCACATCGCAATTTCCTGATAAAGTGGTCTAATTATTTAACTAAAAGATCGGGTTACTTTTCCCATGCCAACGTTTAACTCCTGGCGAAAGTCCCCCAGGCCATGATTATTCCCATTCCACCAAAACCAATGGCTTTTGCAATTTGCATGCCACCGAAGCCTTCGCTCATCATGATTCCCAGGTAAATTCCGGAAGCCAGCAACCCACCCATGGCAAGGATACCAAACAACCACCTTGGAAATGTTGCTTTTCTTGTTTTTTCCATTTCAAATCTCCTTTTATAATTTGTAAGAATTTAATTTTGATCTATTCACTTGCATGTCTAAGGAATAGGTTTCGAGATATCGATCAATGTTGCAAGCATTTCTTCTGAAAACCACCTCCCAGCTGTCATTACTCCCAACGGTGCTCTGAGGGTTGAAATATCCTTAAGAGGATTATCTGTAACCAGTACCAGATCGGCTCGATTCCCAACTTCAATCGTGCCAAAATTCCCATCCCCATTCATCTCTTCGATGACCCTGGCGGCATTAACTGTCCCTGTTTTTAGGGCTTCATATGGGGAAAAACCATTCTCAATCAAAATCCCTAACTCGTCATGAATGGAGTATCCCGGAATTATCCCCATCCCACCGGTTCCAGAATCAGTGCCGAGAAGCAGTAGTACTCCGGAAGTATGAAGCCCATTCAGGATCCAGCGATCAATATCGTATTTCCAGGCACAGAGAGCTTCCATACCCCGACACTGAACCTGATGTTTTTCATCACCTCTCTGGAAAGTTTCAAGATAACCACTGTTAAAATAGACATTTTCAGGACGTTCCAAGAAGACTTCCGGTTGGAATATTTTTAATTGGATAACATCATCAATCACCATAGTTGTACATACCGGGATATTTGAGGTGTTAAGCTGCTCCGCGATTGTTTTAAGATTTTCGATATTATCTAGTTCGAAATCGACTTGATGAGTACTTGAACTCAGATCGATCTGGTTCATGGCCGTTTCGATTATGTAGGGCATCCATTCTTCAGGTGCCCATCGCCTATTCCTGTCAAAGTCAATGAATTCAGGAAGCAATTCTTCAATGTGGGCAATTTCATCCATCCCTTCAGTAAGCACTCCCTCCAACCCAACAGAGTAAGGGATATGCCCGGCAGTGTACATGCCGAGTTCTTTTGCCTCAGTCATGACATCATGAAAATCTTCGATCGTGAGATAGGAATATATTTTAAGGAAGTCAAACCCCAGTTCAAAATTTTGGCCCACGATGCCTTCTGGATCATCCAATGGACTAGCAAAAAGCAGCTTTCCAGAGGCAATGATAGTTGGTCCGATACGAGTACCGGCACTAATCTCTTCTCGCCAGTTAAGAGCATAGGTGAGCGGAGATCCCTGAGGAGCGAAGTCTCGTATGGTCGTGACTCCATTTGCAAGATAAAGGTAAAGGGGGTTTATTGGCCAGATCTCGCCATCATCCCAATCCACCCGAGTATGCATGTGCATGTCCGCCAAACCAGGCATCAGGTATGTGCCTCTTCCGTCGATGATTTGCGCATTTGCTGGAATCTGTAATGCGTCAGTGTCGTCTATGGTTACTATTCTTGACCCCTCAATTAGCACGGATTGATTTCTTATTACGATTTCTGTGTTCATGGGAATCAGATTTACATTACTAAAAACAATCGTTGAATAATTAGCGTTATTACTACATGCTGATAAAATGCTGATCAATGGTATGCATAATAGCCATACGATCCTTCGTGAAATCATCATATCTCCTTTTCTCTTCGGTAAGAAAAGCTCATTATTATTACCAACGCTTATTAATAAAACCATCATCGAGCATGAAAGGATGAAGAAAGAAAGTGTTATATATCGCCAGACATGCCTTTGATCCCTTCTGGTGATGAACACTTAGACCCACTAAAAACAATTATTTTTGCCCTACGGAATAACTATGGGTAACAGGAACTCTCGTGGTTATTTTTTTCATCCAGATATTATTCTTTGGATGGTTTCCTTGCCCTGGTAGCAAAGAAGCAGTGCATATATCTCTCCAGTGCATCTTCGTCAGGTGATAAACCATCTTCATAGAAAGAAGAAATCATGAACCCGCTATCCAGTTGTCCTCCAATTAAATCATTCAACATGTGACTAAACTCCAATGGCTCTCCCAAATTTTTAAATCTACGTAGTTGGGAGGATTTCAGGGACTTCAGATCTGAATACGGAAGCTTATATTTCACCTGAAGGATGCCACACTCATCAGCAAGTTTGTAATCAAACAGGTAGCTGGCTGGATTCCTGAAACCTACAAGGAGAAGGCCATTTGTACGTAATACGCGGTACGCTTCCTTCCACACCGGATGGACATCCGGAATAAAAATAGTTGCCGCAGGTTGCACGACCAGGTCAAAGCTCTCATCTTGGAAAGCATCCAAATTCGCCATATCGCCTTCTACCAACTTAAGGTGTAGTTTTTCTTGTTCAGCGATTTTTATGTCTTGAGCCAGTTGTTGTGGTGAATTATCAAAAACCGTAACGCGGGCACCCGCAGCAGCCAATATGGGTCCCTGCTGACCGCCGCCTGAAGCCAGGCAAAGCACGTCAGTTTCATTCAGAGGTGGAAACCAGGAACGCGGTACACTTTTAGAGGGCGTAAGCTTGATTGACCATTCTCCCCGCCTGGCTGATTCGATATCCAGACTGCTGACAGGGACTGTCCAACGATTTCCTTCCTTAACCCTCTTGTCCCAAGCGGTTCGATTCCAATCACGTATGAACATCTGCTTTAATCTCCTCAAGCAAGTATTATGGATTAAATTGCTCAATTTTCTTCTAAAATTAGTGCAAACCAGATTCTCTTATCCGCGCGAGAGTTTTCCATTTGCGTTAGGTTTCTCGAGCTCGATAGCCAAGTTTATTTTTATAGATGAAATGATCACCAGATTAAACTGTAGGTTTCAATTTTTTCACAGATCACTTCCTGATTGTTTTAGTGGTTATCATTTAACTTTCTCAATTCCAATTACCACAAAAATATTTCCTAACCTGTCGATTTCAGATGCCACGAGTTCTCCGGTTGCGATTATAGAATCTCCATTGTTTATGCCAACCATGTTTAATGACAAAATATCATAGCGTGCCTCTATACTTTCTCCTCCCGAATTTATGAGAAAACAAGGGCAAAAAAGTTCACCTTTCATACTCACCTCTCCGTATATACGGATGGTCGAGCCATACACTGGGAAAGCGACCAGGTCAGAAACAATGAAAGTTCCCTTGGGATTGCGAGGAATTCCGCTGCAGGCAGTGGAAAAAATTGAGCAAATGAATAAACAAAGTATGATATGGAAATGTCTATTGGTCATTCTTACTTCCTCTCATTTCTTGTCTTACTTGAAACCTAACATCACTATTAATCGATGTGGAAAAAAGCAATTGGAACAATTTTCGTGAGTGGGTAAATCCAAATTTAATTAGCTGCTAATCATCATCCCTGATATCAGACCTGCAAATAGGATGATAAAACTTAGCAAAATCCAAACCCATAATTGCCGCCACAATGACCTTGTGCTTATTACCTTGTTGGAGTCTTCTTTCCTTGATCTCAACAATAGTACTGACCAGTTTGAAAAGCCATGTCGATTACCCCAGGCGTGAAAAGCTAAGAGTAACAGACCTCCTACAATTGCACCCAGAGCAGAAAAAGCCCACCAAGAGAGGATTGTTGATGAGTTCAAACCACAATAATCAAGATTCCGTTTGATCAGAGAGCCCGCGACCGCAATTAGCCCAGCAAGAGCTAGATTTGTGGTTACCAGGATAAATGGCAGGCGATTGAAGGCAGTGCGAATGAAACTCTCTTTTTTAGTCCAGGCCAGTACGGGTGCCTGATAGAAGAATAAACTTAAAAATAAAGGAATCGCATAAATCGCAAGGAGTTGCAGGATGATGCTCTGGTTCATCCCTGGCACAAGAACAAGGCATAAAAAAGTTATCACTAAACCGATGACATTTGGAGGTAAATCCCCTAGCACTTCTATCAATACTGGTGACCCTATATCACGTCTTGCGATCAGCCAAACCAACAATCCGATAGGACCCAGAACAGTTACAATAAATACCCAGAAAGCCAAATGGTTGGGTTTCGATCGCGCCAGGATAAGCAATCCTACGATGGATAGGATAACAAGCCCCAACCAGGAAAAGCCCAGAACCTTGCATTTAGTTGAAAGCATTAAAATTCGTTGATAAGCTTGGTCGGCCTGGTGAATTGTTTCTGGTGGGAAGAGGTCGCGGAGAGGCCCAGGGCCTGGAGCTTTAGCAATTTCGTCCGCGATATTCAAAATAATGGGAGAATCAAATTGATGAAAAAGGTAAACATACACTAGTCCTTGCGGCAGATCACCTACAACTGACATTATTGTCCAGTTGGTGGTGGATTCCACATGGACGGCATCCAGGATCGAAGCTACACGTTCTGCTATGAGTTCTTCAGGTGTAACAATTTCTTTCAACATCTGTTCAGCCAGGTCGAAACGCCAGCAAGGATAAGTTCCGTTATTTGGATTGGCCAGGTTAAAGTTGGTTGAAACTAAATAACTATTCCCCTCCGGTTTGCGGGTGAAAGTCACCTTTCCATCGGGACCTGCACTGATCACAACTGCAGCTCCGCTCGCATCAGCGAAATGCAGTTGATCCCACATTACTGTATGCCACTGATGTGTATTGACCCAACTGATGACTTCGTCAACAGTTGCACATTCCTGCAAGATCTTGATGGGGTAACTTGCATAACTGCCATAAACAGGTTCTGAACCCGCATGAATGTTCACGGGTTCCTCAGGTAATCCGTTCGCATCGTATGCCAGTCCTACCTCGTTAAATCCTTGTTGGACGTTATCTGGTTTCCCAAAGAAGATCGCACCATAATGAGTATTGTCGCCTGGATCAACCCAATAATAATTACTTTCAAAGTTGATCCAGTCGCTATTCCCTCCAAAAAAAACCTTTTCCCCCTGTGAAACTGTGAAAACAGTGCAGTTGGTAACATCCAAATCATTACAGGATGACTTTTCGGGAGCATCAGATCTTGCTGATGTACACCCGCTCATTACAAGGATGGCGAATATCGCGAAAATAGGAAAAATAATCCTAATGATCCATTGTGGGGCAGTCAGATTCTTTGATTTCATATTCTCTTCTTTACAGTAATAACAATTTCTCTTTCAAGTTTGGGTAGCAGGTTGAATCAGAACCAACTGTACCCAGGATTTGATCTGGTAGTTAAGATCATCGATTTGCCAGAGCTCCCCACGCCATTAAAAGCCCGGTAATACCGAAACCGGCTACTTTGATGACATTCACAAGGGTTGCGCCTTCTCGTGAGATGATACCTAGGTAGATGCCACAAGCAACGAGCGTACCAACAGCCAGCAGGGCAAACAACCACCAGGGAAACGTGTTTTTCTTGTTATTTTTCATTTTGAACTCCTTATAAAAATAGATGAAATGTTGATATTCGAACCATAGCTACCTGACTCACAATTTCATTTGTCAGTAATCCCCTTCAATTTCTCTTGAACACAATGAATGAGAGAATAATGCTGAGAACTATCCCCAACCCCAAAGCTATCATACCGGAAAAGATCGATACCCCGATTCGCAACAAAATATTCAAGAATTCCCTGGTGAAGTGTGGACCAACAGCCAGAACAACATCTGGTTGTATACTTCCATCTTCATATTGACAGGAGAATGTATATTGTCCGGGTTGATCTAGATTAAAGCTCTTGATCATTACGCCAATGCGTTCTTGGTCTTTGGTACTATAACGATTGAATTCAACATCATAATCCGGCACGGCTAATACGCTCAGTTGTCCGGAAATATCTGTCAAGCGGCACCCCAGGTTTTTAGGTGGGGTGCTGGAACTGATGTAATGAGTACCTTGCACTATACTTCTGTGCTCGTAATAGACAGCATAAACACCTGGCTGGTCAAATAATATTTTTGCTTCCCCGGGGACAACAACTTGGGTAAGATCGCGGATTGAGACTTTTGTCCTCAATGTCCCAGGCAATCCACTAAAGCCTTGGTACACAAAAAGTGTTGAGACAAGACAACTGCCGATCAAAAATATTGGAATTAACACTAATAATGAAATCCTTTTTCCTAATCCTTGTTTTTTCATTCTGAAAAACCTTTTGTAACTTTAATAATAAATATTAGCAATTACTGTATCTGAAAACTACACACAGCATACAGGATTTCATTCAAAAGCACACGCATCTTTGGATTTGTTTTAATATATAGCAAAAGATAGGACTATATCCCCCTCTTTAGTTAGTTAAGCCAATACTGACACGAACCATTTAACCTACCATATCTGCAATCAGGTCATTCAGACATGCCTCTTGAAACCACTCCCTCCTGCCATGCAAATAGCGCCGCACTTGTGCGATTCACAAGATGGAGTTTGCTCAAGATATTACTGACATGGCCTTTAACGGTGCCAAGGCTGATGACAAGATCTTCAGCAATCTTCTGGTTTGTATAACCCCTGGCGATAAGTGTTAATACATCAACCTCGCGGCCTGTTAATTGTGTAATAAGATCACTATTAGAAGAAGCGTCTTTATTAAATTGCTGTAATACCCGGGATGCCACCTTTGGGTTCAGTGTGGCTTCCCCTTTGGCTGCCTTATAAATGGCGAGGACCAGGTCTTTTGATTTAATATCCTTGAGTAGATAAGAGATGGCACCAGCTTGCAGAGCCGGAAAAATATGGTCATCTTGATGGTAGGATGTCAGAACTATGATTTGGGTTCGTGGGCTGACTTCTTTAATCCTGCGCGTTGCTTCAATACCATCCATTTCTGGCATGACCAAATCCATCAAGACCACATCCGGCACAAACTCTTGGGCGAATCGGACTGCATCTAATCCAGACTCTGCTTCTGCCACAATCACAATATCGGATTGTGTTTCCAAGAATCCTTTTGTTCCCTCACGTACCATTTCATGATCATCGACAATTAAAACTGTGATTGGTTCAGACATAATAATATCCTTCACTACTCTAATGGGAAGATCACCAATATTTTTGTACCTTTTCCAAGCTCGCTACTTATGCTGAAGGTGCCTCCCAGTAATTCCGCTCGTTCGTGCATTGATTTAAGCCCTATCCCATCGAATGGCTGTTGGGTATCAAATCCAACGCCATTATCGCTGATACACAATTCTCCTTGATTCTCGTTGATGTCCATTGCAATCTCAACTTTTCCAGCAGAACTGTGGCGGGCAACATTTGCCAACGCTTCCTGAACTATACGATAGATAACCCGTCTATTTTCCATGGAAAGGTTGATCGACCCTTCAACCATCATAGTAGCCTTAATCCCTGTTTGTAGTGCCCATTCACTTGCATATTCATTCAATGTCTCATCAAAATTGGTGCCATCAAACGACTGAGGACGCAATTGATGGATCAAACCCGCCAATTCCTCTCGGACTGAATCTACCAGATTTTCTGCTTTGGTCAGATGGTCCTTCGCAGATTTAGGGTTACGATGGAAAAGAGCCTGAGCCGCGCCCAGGTGAAAAGAGGCAGCGTGTGCTTCTTGTTTGGCACTATCATGGAGATCGCGGGCTAACCGGTTGCGTTCTTCTGATATGGCAATTTCTTCTCGTTTTTGGAGTAAATCCTCAAGCTGGGCAGCCATACTGTTCAATTGCTCACCCAATTTACTGATTTCATCACCAGTAGGATCGAATATCGATTTTGAGAAATCCCCTTTGCTCCAGGCAGATGTTACATTCGATAGTTTATCAATCCGTTCCGTCATTCCCTTAGCAATTAAGAAGCCAAAAAAAATACCCAAGACCCCAGCACTGAAAAGGAAGAATAATAGACTTTGTCCGGCAATTTGTAGCGTATGAACCAAAGCATCACTTTTTGCTGGAATCGAGGCAACATAGGCAATAATGGCACCAAGAATTTTTTTATCCCTAGAATCATCCAAGATTGGTAAAGCAACTAAATAGGAATGATCGAGTTCTTGGGCATAAATTAGTTTCCCTAAATCTTCTTCCCCAACAAGAGCAGCATTGACAACAGGTTCCAACCCCGGTAATAAAGAGGTATCCAAAAGGTCCCCTATCACAGCTGATGGGAGTAATGATGGATCTGAAATACCCAGCAAACTCCCATTTGCATCGATAATCAGGATATCCATTTGAGCTACTGTACGCAGGCGTAACTCGACATCCCCCACTCGGAGGATAACTTGATCTGTCAGTGTGTTGTTCAATGAACTCGTCCATAATGAAACGAGCTCAGGCGATTGCTTTATGATTGTACGTACTGTTGGAACTGCGCTTGCATTCGCTAAACGGACCCAGGCATCCGGGGACAAGAAAAATTCCGGTACAACTGCATAACCAAAGATGAAGCTGCTAACAATAAGCAATAATACTAGAAGTACACCTACGGTTACGCCTGTATAATTAAGGGTTAATCGCCAGCGCAGTTGATGTGTCTGATCTACAATCTTACTTAGAAACTTCTTCATAATGTGTCAGATTATTGTCTTTTTTTTTTCACAGACCTAGTAGTCCTTCTTCCAACTCTAAAAATCTCAAGCATACGATAGTAAAGTTCATGAATCTATGATGTTTTCTTTCAGATCTACTTCCGATTTGAGGGTCGTAAATAATCACTGAGACAGACCGCAGTTCTGATCGAAAATGTAAATTATTTTTGAATTGACGGTTGGAAAGTATTCACCGAGATAACCTCTTTTGCACCTGTGAAAGGAATACAATATTTGATTAGTTTGTCTCACGCTGTTTTCCGGATGGGTTCCAGATAAATTTCCAAATCGTAAAAATAATTTTGAATTGTTACTCAAAATTACCTGCTGCAGGAGGTTTTTCCATCGGTTCTCCCTTGATTCTCCTAGTTTATTTCAGTATACACGAAATAAGCATTCACTTCATCTAACTATAGTCCTGTTTTTTGTGCAAAATACTGTTTTGTGGTGTAAATGAGCAGATATAATTAACAATATTACGTCAAATTTTCTGTCTAATACCAAAGAGTTCAGTTTATTAATTGGTAACACCGACATTTCTTGACATTTCCCCAGCTTTCTTGTAGATTCTTCCTTGGTAATCCTGTTGTTTCAAGTCCACTTGATTTTTGGGAAAAGTGTGGTTCGGAACAGATCCTGCCTGCCCCCTACGGGGGTGTTGCGCGAGGGCTAAAATCAAGCCTTGCGAAGCTTCTATAACTTTGCAAGGTTTATTACATCTTGCTGTCTGATAGCCGGCTGATTTCTGAAATTTGGGGATAAGGTTATAATTTAAAGATAAAGAGTCCTGGCCTTAGTCGTTATAAAGTTATCAGGCTTCCCGGAGAATCAAGAATGCAAAAAATCCATGTCGTATCGCACACCCACTGGGATCGTGAATGGTACCAGACCTTTCAGCAATTCCGATTAAAGCTTGTCCATCTGATCGACAGGCTTTTGGATATTCTGGCTGAAGATCCCGAATTCAGGTATTTTATGCTCGATGGTCAGACCATCGTGCTGGATGATTACCTGTACATGCGGCCTGAAAAGGAAGAGATCTTGCGGGGATATATCCGGGAGGGGCGCCTCCTGATCGGTCCCTGGCATATCCTGCCGGATATGTTCCTGGTCAGCCCCGAAGCTCACATCCGAAATCTGCTGCAAGGTGCTCACACAGCCCGCAGATTCGGCCCCAAGATGCCGGTCGGCTACATTCCCGACCCATTTGGTCACCCCGGGCAGATCCCCCAGATCTTGAAAGGCTTTGGTCTGGAAGCAGCCTCCCTGTGGCGCGGTGTCAGTGACATGCCCTCCGAATTCTGGTGGGAATCACCGGATGGCTCCAGGGTCCTCATGGCTTTTATGCGCGAAGGCTACGGCAATGGCGCCAACCTTCCGCTTCACAATTTTGAACACTTCACGCAGCAGGTCGCCAATTTGGAGGACTCCCTGGCAGCCCATTCCGCTGTGGATGACCATTTGATCATGCTGGGCACCGACCACATGGAACCCTCCCCGCTTACCTCGGCAGCCATTGCCTATGCCAACCAGCATCTACCCGATCTGCAACTGGTTCATTCCAATCTGCCGGAGTATATCCAGGGAATTTCGGCACAGATAGCCCACCTTGAAAAACCGTTGCCTGTCCTGCGAGGCGAATTGCGGGCCTGTGACTGTTCCAATCTGCTGCCCGGCGTGCTGTCCACGCGCATGTGGATCAAACAACGCAATCATTTCAGCCAGACATTGCTTGAAAAATGGGCGGAACCCTTCAGCGTGTTTGCCGAGAATCTGATCCCCACAGAGCGCAAACCGACCGCACCCGAAGAGATGGCATCGAAACACATCCGCAACGTTGCTCCGCTCCTGCGCAAGGCATGGCGCATGCTGATGGAAAACCATCCGCACGATTCCATCTGCGGATGCTCGATCGACCAGGTGCATGACGAGATGAAGCCGCGCTGTGACCAGGTTGACCAGGTCGGAGAGGAGATCACCCGGCAAGCCTTACTGGCAATTGTGCGGGCGGTTGAAACCCGCTCGACGGATGCTTTTTCAGCCCTGGTGCTTTTCAATCCCCTCGGAAAGGCGCAGAGTGATCTTGTGGAAGTCGAGCTCAATCTTCCCGAAGGGATGGCAGCCTTCGACCTGGTGGATGAAACCAATGGCGTGATCCCTCACGAGATCCTTGGCTCGCGCCACCAGGAAATTGCCGATCTCTTCATTAACAAGAGCAGCTTGCGCGACACCCTGGGGGCGATCAACGAGGGTCGCGTGGCTGGCGCTGCCATCATAGGCGTAAAGGTCTCCCGCCAGGGGTCGGTTGTCACGATCGAGGGGATATTGGACGAAGCGGGTCAGGCGAACATTCCCGCATGGCACCAGGCGGAAGAGGATATCGCCAGGTATGAAGCTGACCCCGGTGTGACGCATTTCCATATCATCGCCCATACCCCCCGCCTTTCAAAGATCCGTTTTGTCAGCCCGGAAATTGAGGCCTTCGGGTGGCGTACCCTGCGGGTGCGTGCCCTGCCCGCCCCTGTAGCCGCTCCTGCCACCCGCGTCAGCCCATTATTAAAACCAATCCTGCCCCTGGCACTCCGTCTTGCCGGATCCGGTTTTGGAGAAAAGATCCTTGCGAGACGGACCCCCGGCGATGAAAAAAAGCCCCCCAATATCATCGAAAATGAGTATTTCCGGGTTGAAGCCAGCCGGGGGGACGGCACCCTTACCATCACCGACAAGCACACCCATGCCATTTACACAGGTCTCAATCGCTTTGTGGATGGCGGGGATGCCGGTGATGAATACAACTATTCGCCGCCCGCACAGGATACCTTTTCCACGCCCAGGGTTGTTTCATTGAAAGTTTTCCGCCACCGGTTGATCCCATCCCTCGAGATCGAGTACGCCTTGCAGGTTCCTGCCCAATTGGCCTCCGATCGAAAGAGTCGATCGAAGCAATGGGTCCGTATACCGATCCTGAGCCGCATATCCCTGGCGCCCGGCCTCCCCAGGGTCGCTATCCGCACCGAAGTGGATAACCTGGCGCAAGATCACCGCCTGCGGGTCCATTTCCGGGCACCCTTCAGCGTGCAAACAGCCGACCATGATGGTCATTTTGAAGTCGTGCGGCGC
>JBDRQK010000264.1:0-7317 GCA_043826315.1 Chloroflexota bacterium | reverse complement strand
ACCACAGGTTATCATCAACCAGCACCTTAATAATTTAATAGAACAGCCCACCCCGATCTATTCAGCCTGTCTGCCCGCCTCTAATGTCCCCACTTTTTGGCTGATGCGTTGGATCTGGTTCCATCCATGGAATAGGGTCAATCTAATTTTCATCGAATTACTTGATCTACCGATCAACGGTAACTGACCACTGGCAACAGGCCATTCGTTCCTCTTCGTTCCTCCGATTCGTTCCTCGAAGGAAGGCACATGGCATGCACCTCAACCCATGAAAACAAAAAAAGGGTTGACCATATTACAGCCAACCCTCCAAATTCTTCTTTATCTCCGCTCAATCACCGAACGCGACAGCTTCCACCTTTTGGGGTTCATGGGCATGTTCTTCTTCGTGCAATTCATCGTGATCGACCACCTTCAGGTAGCGTACCCCCAGCGATACAGCCAGGAGACCATAGGCGACCACGCCGCCGCCAGCCATGAACTCCACCAGGGAGGGCGTGTAACTGGTATAAGTGACGGCTGGCAGCCCGGGCAGGTAGGAAAGCACCACCAGGAAGCCAACCAGGTTGGTATCCCAACGGTAAGCTATCACGCCACCCACCACCAGCGCCAGAGCCAGCATGCGCCAGAACGGCATGGCACGTGTTTTGTAATTAAGCAGCAGGATCATGGGTGTAATAATACCCAGCAGCATCTCGCCCACCCAGAAGTTGAAGGAAAGTGATCCATTGGTCAATAATCTCAAACCCTCGGTGCGTCCGGGCTCATAGGTGTAGGTCATGGAGAGGGCATCCCAGAAGCGGAAGTACAGGTAACCGACCAATATCCAGCCAATGAAGAAAGCCACGCGTTCCAGGATGGCGTCATCCACCCGAATGCGTTTGGAGAGCCGGGCTGAAAGCATGGAGACGAAAACCGTTATAGACATGCCAGCCGCCACGGCAGAGACGATGAACAAGACCGAGATATCCGGTCGGTACCAGAGCGGGCGCGCTTTAAGCACACCATAAACAGCACCCAGTGAGGATTGGTGCAGCATGGACAGACCCAGCCCGACCACTGCCAGGTAGGGGGCATAGTGATGCACACCCTTCATCTTTTCGGTCAGCTTCGGAAATCGCTTCTGCAGCCATTCCAGGTTGGCAAAGATCGGCAAGGACTCGAACAACAGCACGGTCAGGTAGAGGGTCACGCACATGGTCACTTCCCACAACAGGGAATGCTTGTTCCAGTAGACCAGGGCATGCCAGAAGCGGTCCGGACGCCCAATATCCATCAACAGGGTCAGCAAAGCCATGGTGTAGCCGATCAACCCGATGAAGGTGGCGGTACGTGCCACGGCATGGTAGCGTTTGAGACCGATCAGGTAGACACCGGCGCACAGCGAAAAAGCACCAGCCGCGATGGCGATGGAAGACAGGTCGATGGTGATCCACAGACCCCAGGGTACCAGGTCGGTCAGGTTGGTGAGAGATAGACCCTTCCAGAAGACCATCAAGCCAGCCGCGACTCCTGCAATGATCATCAGGCCCAGGAAAGCCAGCCAAGCAAGCCAGGGAGTGAACTTTGGAAGTTTGAGGGCAAGTTTTTTCATGATCAAGCTCCTTCCGGTCCATAAGGCAGGTAATACACACGCGGGGATGTGCCCAGGTCAACACGCAGTTGATAGGAAACCCGCTCGCGCAGCAATTTGCTGACATTCGATTCGTGATCTTTCAAGTCACCAAATATGCGCGCTCCTACCGGGCAGGCGACCACACAGGCAGGGGTGGCATCTGCATCCACACCCGGCGTCAGACCCAGCTCAAGGCCGCGGTCAATACGCTGGTAGCAGAATGAACATTTTTCAACAACACCACGACCACGCCGCTCCACTTCCGGCTGACCCCATTCCGGTACAGCCGGGTTGGATTCGGTAAATTCTTTCCAATTGAAAGCTCGTGCATTATAGGGGCAGGCGGCTTCACAATAGCGGCAGCCTATGCATTTATCATAATCCATCATGACAATGCCATCCGGTCGGTAGTAACTGGCTCCGACCATGCAGACATCCACGCAGGGAGCTTTGGCACACTGCATGCATGGACGGGCGATGAAGACATCCTTGCCATTGACATCGTTGACCTGTATGACCTTGTTCCAGGATATATCTGGAGAAACATCATTATGAGCACGGCAAGCCAGGGTGCAATAGCCACATCCGTTGCATTTGGACTGATCAATCACCATTGCCCACTGGTGTGCGCCTTCTTCGGTGCCGGAGGCTTCCACCCGCTTGATCATGCGCAAGCCTGCCAGGGCAGTTGCACCCACGCCTGTAACTTTTAGAAAATCGCGCCGGTTGAATTCTTTTTGGGTCATTTTTTGTTCTCCTTTGAATTGTTCACGCGGCGGTACCAGCGTTCCATCCAGGGGGCGAGAACCATGCCACCAGCCAATCCGAGCAATCCCGCCAAGCCTGCATATCCAGCTGGGCTGACAGGGGAGGGATCTTGTGTTTTGGTGCCACTACCCGATTCCTCAACTATCAGGGGTGTAGGTATAGATTCAAGAGGCGTGGCGGTAATATCTCCGGAGGTATGCATCTGGTCGGCATGGCATTTGGTGCAAGTGGATATATTTGCGGTGAAACTGTGGTCCGGCATACTGTGGATCTCATCCGAAGACTGGTCACCCAGGTGGCGCAGGTGGCAATCCACACACTTGATACCTTTCTGGCTGTGAATTGAATATGGGAACTCCATCGAAAAGTCTTTATGGCAGTTCAAACACAGACCGGAGGCATCCATAGTGTCTCCATATTCACTTGTAATGTTCTTCAGAGCCGCGGTGTGCGGGTCGTGACAGACGGTACAGGTCATATCGCGCTGGTAATGAGCACTGATTTTCCACTCATCCCAGCCAAAGCGCGTATCACTGTGGCAGCGTCCGCACAAATCTGCAGTTCGATCAACAGGCATGGGTTCTTTGGGGTGATCTGCAACCGCCGGGCCGTGGCAGGCTTCACAGGAAACCCCATCCTGTTCCCAGGTGGCAGTTGTGGGATCATACCCGGTAACATGACAGACCAGGCATGCGCCAGGTTTTCCCTGCGAATTCCAACTATCAGTAAAAACCGGGTCAGAGCTGGCATGACCATGTGCCCCGGTGTACCAGGCGTTTTGATAATCGGAGTGGCAGTTTCCACAGCGGGACTCGGTGGTTCCTTGCTGGGCTTGAGGTTCAACTGTTGTCTGGGGGTCGGGTGTTTGGGCACTCACCACCACCAGGGTTACTCCAGCTACCATCAGGGCAAATATCAATGAGATAATAAAGCGGTTCAAACGGATCATTTCAACGTCTCCTCAGATTATTGAAGGTTAATCCCCTGCCATCAGGGGAGCTTGCCTGAAAACATCACAACCCAGGCAGGTTTCTTTTAAAATGCCTTGTTCAGATCGAAAGACCTGCCAACAAGGGATTGAAGTGTTTTTTGAAGCAGGACAATTCCGCCTCTGCTCTTGACTGCATTTTTTCACATCCCAGCAATGTTGCGTGGGTGCATCCACCTGAACGAGAAGGTTTTGTCTGGCTTCTGTCCGCCAGCGATTATCCAACCTGCGCAGGAAGAATATTACGAGAGCGGTTGCTGCAATAGGTAAACCGATCCGCAAGACCAAACCGACAATGATCGATAGCAATACATTCCAATTTTCCATTAAGTACCTCGTAGGTTACCTGGATATTGATTCTGTCGTTTGGTAAGCTCTCCCAGAGCCAGCAGCGCTGCAGCGGGGATCCCAATTCGGAGAATTGTAAGAAGTGCGATTATCCAAAAGTTCAACATGGTAAACCTCCTTTTTTTGGGTATATCTTCACTCTTAATGTACTCTTTTGAGGCTGCGCAGCCTATTCGGCAAGTGCCCAATCTTTTTAATAGGAGAAACCACCCATGTTTTTGATAAAAAGAAGCTGGAATACTGTAAATTCCCCATACCTACCAAGTTTTATTGGGGCATTATTGAGTAAATAATCCCAATTAGAACAGCCTGCCGGTAAAAACCCTGCAGGCTGAATTATCGTCAGTCAATTAATTGAATAAATCGGGGGGCAGTTTTGTTGGTTAAGCCTTGATGATACCCTTGCGAATGGCATATCGCACCAATTCGGCGCGGGAATGTAAATTTAATTTGCGCATGATATTTTCACGATGACGGGCTACCGTCTTGGGACTGATGACCAGCATGCTGGCAATTTCGTCGTTATTTTCACCTTCAACCAGGTGTTTTAACACTTCCTGTTCCCGATCTGTCAAGCCATCCAAGCTAGAGGCTCCATCAATGCTGCGTTCCTGGGCCAGGTAATCTTTTACCAGAAGCTTGGCCATTGAAGGGTACAGATATATTTCCCCTTTTGAAGCCGAGCGGATAGCCGTAAGCAATTCTTCGGGTGCAGCCCGTTTGGGAACATAACCACTGGCTCCTGCATCCAACATACGGAAAAAATATTCTTCATCTTCATGAATGGTGAGAGCTACAACAGCCACATTGGGATATAAGCTCTTGATCTTCTGAGTGGCTTCAATACCGGACATGTCCGGCAAACCGATATCCATCAGGACCACATCCGGATTTACCTTCCCCACACCTTCCAAGGCATCCATGGCAGTACCTGCTTCTCCAACGATCTGAACGTCCGCCTCGTTGGACAATAACATGCGTAGTCCGGTTCTAACTACTTCGTGGTCATCCACCAGAAACAAATGTATCTTCATCCAAAGCCTCAGCTTCCATTGCAGAATAAGGAATAAATGCTACCACACTCGTGCCTGCACCGGGCTGCGATTTTATGGTCAGCTTGCCACCCAATAAACTGGCACGTTCTTCCATATTTTTAAGTCCCCAGGATATTCTTTGACCAGGGCGATTGATGTGAGGTTCAAATCCCTGACCATCATCCAAAACTTTTATACCCACTCCATCAGATTCAAAGGTTAGAATAATGTTGGCATTCTCAGCCACAGCATGTTTGACTACATTGGTGAGAGCTTCCTGAACGATACGAAAAAGAGCGGTTTTCGCAGCCGGAGAAACAAGGTTTTCCTGGCCGCGTATGTCAACGTGTGTATGCAGTCCTGATCGCTCCTGAATGACATTGGCATACCAGCGCAAGGCAGCCGGCAGTCCCAGGTCATCCAGATGGGATGGGCGCAAGTCAGCAATCAGGCGCTGGAGTTCGGTCAGGGAATGGGTTGTCAAACCCTCCAAACGATGAAGGATTTCCTGTGCCCGTCCGGGTTCTGATTTTGATTTCAGTGTAGTTGAAAGACCGCGCAAGCCCATACCTATGGCTGTTAATGCCTGCCCGGTCTCATCATGAAGTTCCCGGGCGATCCTCTGCCGCTCAGATTCCTGGGCTGAGACCACTCTTTTGAACAATTCTCCACGCAAGGCTTCCTTCTGTTCAGCTTCCTTAATCCGTGCATCCTGCAGGCTGGAAAGCTTGCGGTCAAATTCCACCTGGAATGAGCGTAAAAACCTGATGATGAAAATTGAAGCCAGAATAGCCATGCCAGCCCGAAACAATTGTACAGGAAAACCAAAAAGTCTGATAAAAAGCTCCTGATTGATGATATTGGAAGGAAAAAGCGAAGTGGTTTGTGTGAATGCTTGCCCTATGATCCCATACCAGGCGAAAGCCACCGCAGCCCACAAACTATCCCGTCCAAAAGATATCAATCCGGACTTGCGAAACTCCCTTTGCTGCACCACCAGTCCAATGGATGCAAGGATGGCAGCCGGAATAGCCAGAGAGTAGCGTGTCCAAACATCGGTAATATTCCAAAGCTCAGCCGCAGGGGAGTTACTGCGCAAAAGGAAAATGCCAAAAGCCCAAGCGGTCTCCAGCCCAAGCGGAATCAGGAGCATCAATCTCCAGGATTCGGGGTTGGTTGTGATCAGATAACTTCCAAATGCCGCCAGGGATAAAAAAGAGAAGGTGAGGATTGCCAATTGCACACCCTGGATATAAGCCGGGGTGGTCTGTCCGAGCTGAATGGCAATCCCGGAATACATATCCACCCACTCATGAACAGCATGCACTAGGCCAAAAGCTGCCAGGGGGCGTAAAGCTCTCCGCAAGCGCAGATCTGAAGCGCGACCCCCCTCTATCATTACAAGCAGACCCATGCTGAAAAAAGATAGCCCGTAAAAGAAAGAAATGAGTATAACGGGTGAAAGTGGCAAGGTCTGATTACCTCACTGGTCGCAGAACCCGATAGAAAGAGTTAGTTAGAGCGGCGCAGACGTGATCCGCATGAACGGCAGAATACATCCCCAGGTTGGGATCGTTTGCCGCACTGGTTGCAGTAGACATCCCCTCCAGGGATTTCTTTTTGGGTCGAGGCGCGCCGTTTGCGTGAATTATTGGACGATTTTCCCTGTTCCCTGCGCCAATAGATCAGACCTACCACCAGACCGCCCACAACCAGAAGACCACCGAGCCCACCTAATATCCAGGGCAGGATATCGGTCAGGTTGGTGGGGTCAGCCAATGGAGCACTGGGCTGTACACTTTGGCCTGAGGCACTTAAAGTATCGGTTGATTTCTGATATTCGATACTTAATGTATAAGTCTGGGAAACTGGAAGGGCGCCGATCATTGAATTGTAATAGGTCATCCCATCAGCTGCGACAACACCAGCTCCTAATTCAGGTGTCAATTTCAGAGCAGTGGAACCCACCGGCTGCTGAAAGTTGATGGAAAAGCCACCCACAGGGTAGTTACCCGGCCAGACATAGTCATATTGGCGGGTATCACCCTGCCGAATATACTGATCATAATATTCCACCTGGATATTCCGACTGGTTGCGGTCAGGGTAAGTATTGCCCAATCTCCGGATATCTTGCGTTCGTAATTTGCAGTTACCAAAACACCACTATCATCAGTAACAGCCACAGCATTAATATCGGCCTGGATGGGAACTGGCAAATCGAGTGTGACTGGCAAACTTACATCCGTCCCAAGATTGTAATGATAGATCACCAATACACTGGGTTGGTCAAATTCAGGCCAGATCTCCACTGCCACAGAGTTAAAACTGATATTGTTTTGCGCCAACACGCCAATAGGAAATAAACCAACTACCACTAAAGTTAAAAACAAGAGCCACTTACGCATACCTGCCTCCGAATCTATTGTGTTATATATCCCAATCATACCATTTAATGGTAATAATATATCTTCATACAGGAATAAGTCTCAGAAGGTTCTGTGAACCAACACCTACCCCACTTCCCCGAATTGCCGAGAAGATGCAGGTGATTATAAATCATTGC
>JBDRQK010000263.1:0-9967 GCA_043826315.1 Chloroflexota bacterium | reverse complement strand
TTCAGGTGATACTCTTGTTCTGGGTGCCGTGACCTGTCGTTCTCCTCCAAATTTTCGAACCAGGTCTTCCGCCTGGCGAACACTCAACTCCCTGGCAAGTATTGTTTTCAAAGCAGCGGTTTGAGATTCAGGCGTGGTCAGTCCCAGCAGGGCGCGGGCATGACCCTCAGTGATGCGCCCCTCGATCAGGGAATTCTTGACATTATCCGGTAATTTTAATAGCCTTAAGATATTGCTAACGGTGACACGACTTTTGCCAATTTTAAGTGCAATCGCTTCGTGGGAGAGGTTAAATTCATCTGCCAATTGACGGTAAGCTTCGGCTTGTTCAAGCGCATTCAAATCTGTCCGCTGCAAATTTTCGATAAGAGCCAGCTCCAGCTTTTCCATATCGGTGGTCTCACGAATCACCACAGGAACCCTGGCCAATCCTGCCAACCGGGAAGCCTGTAATCGTCTTTCTCCGGCGATCAGGATATACTCACCGTCAATTTTTCCAGGTGATATGATCAATGGCTGCAGGACACCATGCTCAAGCACAGATGCAGTCAATTCACTTAATTCTTCAGGATCAAAATCCCTGCGCGGTTGCCGGGGGTTGGGTAATATTTTATCAACACTGATAAAGGTCAGATTACCCAAATGGGGATCATCATTGCTGCCCGGAATTAGGGCTTCCAAACCTCTACCAAGTCCACCTTTTCTTGCCATTTCTTACTCCTGCAATATTGGATTTTTAATACCGTCACCCACCAATACTTCGTGTGCCAGTGCCTCATAAGCCAGGGCTCCATTTGTGCAGGGTGCATACGCAGAAATGGGTAAACCATACGAAGGGGCTTCAGCCAGGCGGACACTGCGGGGAATGATGGCATCAAAAACCTGTATTGAAAAATACTTTTTGACTTCAGCAACTACATCTGCAGACAGGTGTGTGCGGCTATCGAACATAGTCATCACCACGCCACGTATTTTTAAT
This sequence comes from Chloroflexota bacterium, assembly GCA_043826315.1. Taxonomy (GTDB): domain Bacteria; phylum Chloroflexota; class Anaerolineae; order Anaerolineales; family Villigracilaceae; genus UBA12087. Next base: position 8,988 of record JBDRQK010000263.1, on the reverse strand, counting down.
GCCGGGAATAAAGCCGTTCTTACCCGCTGGATGGTCCTGGTTAACTCACTCAACCCTTCCAAAGCCAAGTATTCACATTGAACTGGAATGATAATACCATCTTTGGCTGCCATAATACCATTGATAGCCAGCAATCCAAGTGAAGGAGGACAATCGATCAAAATGTAATCATAATTGTCAATGATCGGGATGAGTGATTTCTTCAGTTTGGACTCCCTACCAAGCTCGTTGACCAGTTCCACCTCGGAACCAGCCAGTGATGGCGAAGAGGGTAACAATGAAAGTTTCAGGCGGGGATTGAGTAGAATAAAAGGGGCTGCGGAGGCGTCATTCAGCATGGTTTCATAAACGCCACCCTTGACAGTAAGTTTATCCACACCCAAGGAGGAGGTTGCATTTGCCTGTGGATCAACATCAACGATCAGCACGCGCTGCCCGAAGAGAGCCAGGTATGCGCCAAGGTTAATCGCAGTGGTGGTTTTGCCCACCCCACCTTTTTGATTGACGAGTGTATAGATCCGTCCCACTAAAAAACCTCCATCAGGCATTCTTGAATTTCCTGCCGGGTTGGCACCCCATCCAGGCCAGAACGTGTTACGGATAAGGCAGCCACCTGGGTGGCAAACCGTGCTGCCTCCCATGGATCGCGCGTTGCAATTAACCTTATAAAAAATGCGCTTGCAAATATATCGCCAGCTCCCGTTGCGTCCACTTCTTTTTTTGGAGGTGCATGGAATCTGCGCAGATCATTATGCCAGTACAAACGCGCCCCGGCTGGACCTTCTGTGACGGCAAGAACCCGGCAGGCAAGGGACATTCTCTCGATCTCGTCCTCATCACCATCAACGTCTTCAATACTGATAACGACTGCACCTGCAACTGTCATTGCTTGTGCAGAATCCTTCCAGGAGCAGGCTGAAATTCGGCCTTGATCATTCCAATTCCGCAACCATCCCTGGGGAGTCAGTGCCAGTAAATCTGGAGAAAAACCATTCCAGGGAGGAGCATCGACTTCCCGGGCAACAGGACCCATATGGATGATGGAACTTTGTCGCCATTGTTCCGGCACATTTTCAGGGAAGATGTGCGGAGCCTGCTCATGCAGAATTTGTATCCTTCCATCAGAGGTATACACATTTTCAAAAGTTGTACTTTTTTTGGCAGGAATTGAATGTATCAGGATGTCTTTCAACGGGTCAAGTGAGAGCTCTCCTGCCCAGGCTGTTACGATTCCGGTCCGCATACCAAGCGCTTTCGCAGTTAATGCCGAATAAGCTGCCGTACCACCCAGCCGGTTTCCATCCGGTGTCATATCACAAGTAAGGTGACCAATAACAAGGTAATCCAGCGATCCTTCTGTTGGAAGGTTTTTATTTCCCATGTCCAAATTATACTAGAGGGCACAAGAAAACGTGTGATCACATCCCTGTTTTCAGCACAATCCATTTAATAAAAAAAGCACCCGAAGCAAATATTATCGGGTGCAGGGAAATATCAGACCATGAATAATCTTATTTTGGTGAGATGGTTACCTTGCGCGACGGATCTTCGCCAATGCTTTGAGTGACAACGTCGGGATAATTTCGTAATTCCAGATGGACCAGGCGGCGCTCTGCGGCACTCATGGGTTCCAGAATTTGACGTTTGCCGGATTTAATGGCCTGCTCTGCCATGCGGGTGGCCATTTGCTTGATCTGGTTTTCCCGACGGACCCGGTAACCTTCCACATCCACGATCACCTGTACCCAGTGTTCCATTTTTTTGCTCACAATAAGGTTGACAATATATTGCAAGGCATTCAAAATTTCAGCTTTTCGCCCGATCAGAATCCCCAGGTCACTTCCGCGGATATCAACATTTATTGGCTGACGTCCATCTTCATCCATATCACCTTGATGGGCGGATACCTGGGCGGTAACCTTCATCTTATGCAGCAGCTCAGAAACCACCCTTTCCGTCAGATCAAGTACATCATCCTGCTCAACATTTGGAGATCGTTCTTCGGACTGCTTCTTAATGGGCGATTTTGCAGGGGTTGAAGTTTCCGGTTGGCTGGTGTTGGAATTCTTGACGGTTATCCGAACGCGAACCTGCCGGCCTCCCAGGCCGAACAAGCCCTTGCTGCCGGTATCCAGAACTTCTACATCCACAGCATCTTCTGTCAAACCCAGCTCTGCCAGGCCGCGTTCAAGCGCTTCTTCAACAGATGGGGCAATTATTTCAAGATTTGTGTTTTCTTCACTCATTTTTTTATGATCTCTCCCTTCTTTGCACCTGGTATCAGATTTTTCCAGTCCAATTTACCAAGCATGGCGTATTGGGCGATACCAACCAGGTTACCGGCAATAAAATAAATTGCCAGTCCGGAAGCAAATGTCATTGCAAAATATCCCATTAATAAAGGCATATAAATTGCCATCATTTTGGACATGGCAGCTGATTGATCCCCGGGATTAGCTGAAGGCGGGGTGATCAATTTTTGCTGGAAATAGGAGGTGACCGCAACAATGATGGCAAGCAATGGAATGCCAATATCTGGCAGGAAAGGCAGGAAAAGTTTTTCCGGCTGACCCAGATTCATCCATAAGAAATGACTGTTTAAAGGGATGAGATCTGACATATGAAAATTGGAATACAAGCTCCTGGTAAGGTTAAGTAATTGCATCGGGGAAGCTGCCAGGGCTCGCATGATACTTTGATATAGCCCGAAAATGATCGGTAATTGGATCAAAGTTGGCAGGCAGGCACCAAAAGGGCTGATCCCCAGCTCTTTATAAAGAGCCATTTGCTCTTGGGCTAATTTTTCTTTATCACCCTTGTATTTTTTCTGTATGTCCTGCCATTTTTTGGATTTTTGCATCTCCTGCATTCCCTGGCTGCTCTGGATCTGCTTCGCCATTAAAGGATGCGTTGCCAACCGGATAAGGATGGTAAAGATGACGATCGCCAAGCCAAAATTACCACCAACTACCTGATAGATCCATAGCAAAACGTTTGTAAGCGGGGTTACGATAAATGTTTCCCACATGGCTGATATCCTGTTCCTTTTCTACTTGGCAGGGGTGTAAACCCACTGTTGAGTACCGTTCTGGTCGAAAGCGATCAAAGTGGAATCGCCTTCCACTGGAGCCACCAGAATAAAATCGCCAGCCAGAACCGGTGTGCTGTACAATTTTCCAGTGATGGTTTTTGACCAGACAGTTTTTCCATTCGCATCCAGGGCTAACAAGGAGCCTGATTCAGTACCAATTATCACCAGGTCTGTTAATACGAGGGGTGATCCCAGGACTGGTCCATCCGGTTGGATACTCCAATTTTCTTTGCCGGAATCAAGTGCAAGTGAGAAGATCTTTCCTGCCTGATCACCAACATACAAATTTCCATCTCCTACGACCGGGGCAGACCAGATACGGCTTGATAAGGATTGTCGCCATTTGGTTTTTCCTGATGCTGTCTCCAATGCAAACACACTGTCCCCCAGCGTACCGGCATAGAGTATACCATCTGGTCCCAGTGATATCGCACCAAGGATGGATCCATCCAATTCGCTGGACCAGACCATATTCCCGGTTTCCATATTCAAGGCATACACTTTATGGTCCATGGAACCAAAATAGACATTGGTACCATCAACAACAGGTTGACCCCATAAAGCCTGCCCTGCAGTAAATTTCCAGACCAGTTCACCCTTCATATTCAGGGCATACAGGTTGTAATCTGCCGACGGAGCGAAGATCATGTCATTTCCGGTTATTGCGCTTCCAATCCAATGATCTTTGGATCCTTCAAACGTCCAATTGATCGAACCGTTCGAAGGGGAAAGACTGTAAAGAATATGGTCATAACAGCCTGCGATCAATTGTCCATCGTCTGTGAGTGTGGGGGCAGCAAAAAATGTTTTCTTGGCATCCGGTTTTTCTGGAAATCGCCAGCGTTCCACACCATTGGAGACCTGCACAGCGTAGATATGTGTCGCCATTGCGATATAGGCAGTTTCTTCATCCGATGTAACACCTGCCCATGAGGAGGGGGTCATTCCTCCGCTGCAGCCACTCAATAGGAAAACAAGAATTATCAGCCCTAATGTGAAAAATAGAAATTTTGTTTTCATGGAACTTTAATTTCTCCTAATTAACGGGGTCAACTCCCCCGGGATTGAAAGGGTTACAGCGCAAGACACGCCAGGTCGCCAGCCATCCGCCCCTGATCACTCCATATTTATAAATTGCCTGGTAGCCATAATGGGAACAAGATGGATAAAAACGGCAAGTATTGGCCGGCATAAGGCGTGAAAGGGTCATTTGATATAGACGAACGAGACCCAGGATGATTAAGCGCGGCAAATTCCAAACTGTCCGGGATAGATCCCGCAATCTGGGTTCGTTGGGATATTCATCAGGTAGATAACTATAAGTTGTCATAAATTGCTGATCAGCTTAGCTCGCTGCAAAATTGCCAGCAAGGCAGACTGTGTTTCTGATAAATTAGCTCCCGCTAAGGGTGCCCGTGCGATCAATAATAGATCATTTCCAGGTAAGATTTGAGAATACAGGTTGCGAACAGCTTCCCTGAGCAATCTCTTGGCCCGATTGCGATCCACCGCTCCACCTACCCAGCGACCGGCAGAAACACCTATCCTGGATTGTGGTTTTCCTGAAGCAGTTGTATACAAGACAACAAGCGGATGGGCATATGACTCGCCAAAACGCCGCACCCGCTTGAAATCGGTTGACCGGGTCAGGCGAAAACTTTTTTTCACCTGTGCTTCAAATAATCCCAGAATTGGAATATCAACAGTGAAATCCCGAACAATTATCACTATGAATTAACGAGAGAATATCTACCACTTAATGCGCTTGACATGTTCATTCATTCGAACTGACAATTTAATGCGACCTTTCAATCGCCTGCGCTTCAGCACATTGCGACCATCAGCAGTGGACATACGCGTTCGGAATCCGTGTACACGCATGCGGCGCCGGATCTTTGGTTGATAAGTACGTTTTGTTGACATGTAAACTTCCTCTATAATTACAGATTTCAGCACCCATCAGCAGCCATTTCGCCGGGGTTTTCCAGACAGACAGGCTATTATACCGTAACGTTTAATATTGGTCAAACCAATTTTTTCGGTCTGGAAATTAAATCCAGGTCTTGATCCCAGACAATACGATCCGGGGTTTTCAGGAAAGATGAAAACCCCGGGTCCTTTAATCTTAAATCACCAGAGGACGTTCAAACTGGCTATTGTACAGCTCAGCATAAAATCCGCTGCGAGCCAACAACTCCTCGTGGGTTCCCTGCTCAATGATATCACCTTCATCCATGACCAAAATCAGATCGGCATTTCGAATGGTGCTCAGACGGTGGGCAATAATAAAACTTGTCCTGCCTTTCATCAGGTTATCCATTGCTTCCTGGATCAGAACTTCTGTTCGGGTATCCACCGAGCTGGTGGCCTCGTCCAGGATCAGGATGGATGGATCTGCCAGGATGACGCGGGCAATGGTCATGAGCTGTTTCTGTCCCTGGGATATATTGGTGGTTTCCTCGTTCAAGACCAGATTGTAGCCATCAGACAAGGTTCGAACAAAATGATCGACCCGGGCAGCTTTTGCCGCAGCGTAGACTTCCTCGTCGCTGGCGCCCGTGCGTCCATAGCGGATGTTTTCCATGATCGTGGCATTGTACAACCAGGCATCCTGTAAAACCATGCCGAACATACAGCGCAGATCACCTCTTCTGAATTCATTGATATTATGGTCATCCACCAGTATGGCACCACTATCAATATCATAAAATCGCATCAGTAATTTGACGATGGTGGTCTTGCCTGCTCCAGTGGGACCAACAATGGCAATTTTTTGTCCGGGTTTAACGGATGCCGAGAAATCCTTGATGATTACTTTTTCCGGATTGTATCCAAATTTGACGTTCTTAAATTCCACTTTTCCGCTCAATGAGGATAGATCCAGTGGTTGGCTGGATTCCAGGGTTTCTTCCTCTTCAGCCATGAACTCAAAGACACGTTCAGCCGCGGCAGCGGTTTGTTGAAGAACATTGGAGATATTCGCCAATTGTGTGATCGGTTGGGTGAATGAACGGACATACTGGATGAATGCCTGGATGTCACCCAATGTGATGGCACCCTTGATCGCCAGGTAACCCCCCATAATGCTAACAGCCACATAACCCAGGTTGCCGATAAACATCATGATAGGCATCATCAATCCGGATAGAAATTGTGATTTCCAGGCTGAACTATATAAAGTGTTGTTGAAGGTATCAAATTTCTCCACACTGCGGGTTTCGCCGTTAAAGGCTTTCATCACCACATGACCACCGAACATTTCTTCCACGTGACCATTGAGATGCCCCAGGTAATCTTGCTGCTGTTTAAAGTACTTTTGTGACTGCTTGATGATCAGCATTACGATCATCATGGAGAGCGGGATGATCAACAATGAGACCAGTGTCATTAACCAGCTGATCGAGAACATCATTACCAGAACACCGATCACTGTAATGATGGAAGTAATGATCTGGGTCATGCTCTGGTTCAAAGTCTGGCTGAGCGTATCGATATCATTTGTTATTCGGGAGAGAACTTCTCCCTGGCTGGTTCGATCAAAGTATTTGAGTGGCATGCGGTTGATCTTGGCAGCAATGTCTTTACGGAATCGATAAGTGATATCCATTGAGACACCTGACATGATCCAACCCTGGATGTAACTGAACAGGGTGGAAGCCGCATAAAGCAGCAATGTCAGGATGATGATATTTTCTATATAAGGAAAATCTATTCCGGTGCCTGTCCCGGCGATCTGCCCGAGCACACCTTCAAACAGCTTGGTTGTAGCTTTACCCAGGATCTTGGGTCCAACAATGGAGGCCACCGTTGAGGCGATTGCAAACACAAATACAATGATGATCCTGCCCCCGTAATTGCTTAAATACTTGATCAATTTAAGCATGGTACCTTTAAAATCGCGCGGCTTTTCCGCCTTGCCACCCATCATCGCCATTGGACCACCACGCATAGGACCAGGCCCCATCGGGCCACGAGCCGCCGGCGTATTGCTCCTTTCCCCTGTCATTCCTCCGCCATGCATGCTCATGATAACTCCTCCTTGCTCAGTTGCGATAAAGCGATCTCTTGATACGGTTCACAGGTTTCCATCAATTCCTGATGGCTGCCTTTTCCTACGATACGACCTTCTTCGAGTACAATAATTTGTTCGACGTTCTTAATCGTGGAAACCCGTTGCGTTACGATAAGCACAAGGCTATCACCTGTTTTCTTCTTCAGGGATTTCCTTAATGCGGATTCCGTCTTGAAATCCAAAGCTGAGAAGCTATCGTCAAATATATAGATCGGTGGTTTCTTGACCAGGGCACGAGCGATCGAGAGGCGTTGTTTCTGTCCACCAGAGACATTTGAACCACCCTGGGAAATCTCGGTTGCCATGCCTTCCGGTTTTTCAAAGATAAATTCACTAGCCTGCGCAATATCGGCAGCTTCCTTCAAAGATCCTTCGCTGGCATTCTCATCAGCATAGCGCAAGTTGCTTTCAACCGTACCCGAGAAGAGCATTCCTTTTTGAGGGATATAGCCTATCTTGTCACGCAGGTCCGCCTGGGTAACTTCACGAATATCGATATCATCGACAAAAATGGCTCCATCCGACACCTCATAGAAACGCGGCAACAGGTTGACCGCTGTACTCTTTCCAGAGCCTGTCGAGCCAATAAAAGCCGTTGTTTGCCCGGGTTGTGCTATAAAACTGATGTTATGCAGCACATCCTCCTGTGCATCCGGATAACGGAAACTCACATTTCGGAATTCGACCTTGCCATTGAATTTTTCTGCGAACTTCCTGGGTTGGACAGGGTCTTTGATGGCCAGTCCTGTTTCAAGGACATCTGCAATGCGTCCGGCTGAGACAGAAGCGCGGGGCAGTATGATGAACATCATGGACAACATCAGGAATGCCATAACGATCTGCATGGCATATTGCATAAAAGCCATCATATCTCCCACCTGCATGGCATTATCCGCCACCTGGTGTGCCCCAACCCAAATGATCGCCAGGGATAATCCGTTCATGATCATCATCATCAACGGCATCAGCACCACCATGACCCTGGCAATGAACAAGGTGTTGCTGGTCAGATCCTTATTCGCCTTGTCAAAGCGATCTTCTTCAAAGGTCTGCATATTGAAAGCCCGGATCACCATCATGCCGGATAAGTGCTCACGTGTCACCAGGTTGAGCCGGTCGATGAGTTTCTGTATGATCTTGAATTTTGGTAAAGCAATAGAGAAAACAACAATGATCAATCCTAGCAAGGTGACAACAGCCACAGCAATTATCCACCACATGTTGGCACTCTTGCCAATTGCACGGATAATTCCCCCCACGCCGATGATAGGCGCATAGAAAACCATGCGCATGATCATTACGACCACCATCTGGATCTGGGTAATATCATTGGTTGTTCGTGTGATCAGCGAAGCTGTTGAAAATTTATCAAATTCAGTATTTGAGAAACTTTCAACCTTGGTGAAAACATCCCGTCGCAGGGTTCGTGACCCACCTGCAGCAACCCTGGCTGACAGATATCCAACGATGATCGTACATGTAACTGAGAGCAGGGAAAGCAAAAGCATCCACGCCCCGGTTGTCAGAATGTAATTGGTTTGGATCTTGCTGGTATCCATTCCCAACTCGTCATACTCTGTCTTTACAAATCCAACAGCCATCTGATTGATCATGCTATCGCCCAACGAAGAGAATTTCTCATCAATTCCAGTCGTGATCTTCTCTAATTGTGCGGGGGGCAACATGGGCAGCATACTAAAAACATCCATGCCGGGTGGAATTTTTGTAAGATCAAAACCGAGGCTTTGACCCATGCCGGCAGCCAGGGTGGGATCTGCCAGCATCTTTTCAAAGCTGGATACCACCAATTCTGCTTTTGCCATGA
>JBDRQK010000262.1:0-12639 GCA_043826315.1 Chloroflexota bacterium | reverse complement strand
GCCGGGGCGCCGCAGGCTGAAAGCAGCATGGAGGCTACCATCAGGATTGAAATTACAACTAAAATTTTCTTGGACATAAGGTTTTTTCCTTTTCTCTTCTCTTTTGATTGGTTAAGTTAATTTGATGCAATAATCAGCAAGGTGTTATTTATCCGGAATATATGCGTGCCTCCTTTCAACATGGATTACAGGTATTAGAAACTACCATACCGCAATTGTATACTATAACAGTGTAATAAAGCAAGTAACTGTCTCTTTTGTCTGCTTTTTTGGCGCCAATTGTCATACAAGTTGTTCGGATACAGGCTTTAACCCACTTGTTGACGGTTTTTTCAACTTGCATCCATTAATTATTCAAACGAATAAAAACGCATAAAGGTGAGTTGAGGGTGTTGACGGTCAATCATGTCGCTTTAAACCACTAACCCCTGGGTTCAATCCCTATGGCAGTTCTGCTGAAATGGATTGAACACCGTAATAGTACGCTGCACAGGTATTCACCCACATGGACGATTCAGGACCCAGCTCCATCAAACTGGCGATACTATCGAAAGCGGTCACGGAGATCTCTAGCTGACCTTGCCCGGCAAGTGATCGTATCTGGGTATCGCGCCCATCCCATGCGATCGCACGCTTCTGGTAATCTGGAAGATCCTTTAACAACTTGCGAGTGGAGTACAAAGGATAAAGGCTCAATACCACCAAAAATAGGATGGAAAATACACGCAACCAAGTTGGAGGTAATTCGGAGCTTAGTTGATGCAACAAGCCCAGGCAGATCCCGAAGATAAACCCCTCCATGATGACTAAAGCAACCATGAAAGTGAAGGCAGTCACCAGTACGCGCGATTCTGGTGATGAGGATTCGCCAAATGCGCTGGGAGCACAGATACATACCATCACCAAGTAGACAAAGAGCGGAAGACTGAAGATGACTGTCACTAGGCTGCTGGGATGCAAATCTGCACCTCGGCCCGCTTTGTAAAATAGACAGTAAGCTAGAAGCATGCTGGTTAACATGATGATGACAAAATGAAACGCGAAATCCTTGAGAGAAATGTACATGAATTGGAAGCTGTAAGTGAAAGACATTTTGATCAGGTTAATAAGGTCAGGCGGTGGTCCGATCAATCCCTGGCGCATGGCTGTGGCGGGGGAGAAGTAGAGCGTTGCCATCGCCAGTAGTGAACCCAGCAACGCACTTCCCACCAGGAGCAATGTCCAATTCCTGGAATCGCGTTTTGCCAGGAAGAAAATCACCACCAATGCCAAACCCATTCCACCGATCTGTAAGGACGCCATCGTCTCTGAAAAACCTCCATTGAGAAAGAAGAGGATCAACACCAGGGTTGCAACCAGGGGTCTCCACTTTCTAACAGGATTTTTTGACTGGATCAATAGAAGGGTACAAAGAAAGGTTAACAAAGCCAGGGGAATGGTGTAGGTTACAAGAGCTGGGCGCCAGAATAAGATCTGGTATCGATTCGGTGAGAACAATGGGACATAGAACACGAGCAGCCCTGCCAGCAGGAAGGAGGCGATGGGGGGAATGTCAAGTTTTATGGTTCTTTGAAGGTTATGAAACAGATGGAATGTCCCTGCCAACCATAGAGCCAGCATTAATCCAGTCAGGATCGGCATGGGGCCATGACTTATTTTTTCGATCATGGTGAATAACGCTGTCGCAGCATAGCGGCTTGAATCATTCTTATACCAGTGGATGATGGAGTCCAGGAATGGTCTCTGTGCATTCCAGGCCATGCAATAATCATCTGCTTGGAATCGGGCAAATAATCCCAAATATGCATAAACAAAGATGGCAGAAAGTATGACACCGGCGGCGACGAAAATCCATGTATTCAGGTTTGAAAACCAGTGAACCAGGTTCTTTCGAATTGATGATTGAGACATACTACCTCCAATGTTAATTGGCTGGAATTGTGGGTTCATAATAAGAGGAGTAAGGGTTTACAGGCAAAGCAAGTACACCTGTAAAACCCCAACATTTCCCGAATTATTGAGAGGTCCTAAAAATGTCACGTACCTGTTCTGTAATGAGCAATGACGATTTCATTTATATAGTCCTCGCAGGTCATTCAAGCGGATCGAAAACAAATCCAGGAGCATTCTGCCGGAATCCTGCAGGATCTTGACACGGCTGTCAGTGCGAAAATCAGTCATACGCACAGGCACTGGCAGGATGGAATATTTGAGTTTACGCGCAATATACAGGGCTTCCACATCAAAACCAAAAGTATGGATGCTGACCCGCTTGAAGATCTGACGGGCAGCCTCAGCCTGGAAGCCTTTGAGTCCGCACTGCGTATCGCGGATTCCGGGGAACAGCAGCAGGGCAACCAGCAGGCTGAATAACTGACCGGAAAGATACCGCAGCGGGGGCACTCCTCGTATTTCTGAGCCTTCCAGGTGGCGCGAGCCGATCGCCAGGTCATAGCCGCCGCGCAGGGCCACCATGAACACATCCACCGCTGCCAGGTTATAAGGCAGGTCTGCATCCGTGAAGAGGATGTATTTTCCGCGGCTTTCCTGCACACCGCGCTGGATGGCGCGGCCCTTTCCCTGGTTGGATGATTGCTCAAGTAACCGCACATTCGGTCGGATCTCTGAAAACTGGCGAACCAACCGTGCTGTCTCATCCTGGCTGCCATCGTCCACAACCAGGATCTCATAGCTTTTGAAGCGGGGTTGCAGAAATTGATCCAATATCTCGAGGTTGGCTGAGATCAATTGCTGTTCGTTGTAAGCCGGGACGATCAGGGAAAGCTCCACGGGCAGGTTGGTCATTTGTTCCTGATGAATAGGGCATCCGATTGCAGAATGGACCCATCCAGGGGTGAAAACATCGAGTCCAGGTTTCCGGCAAAATGGAAATCCGCCTGAATCAGTAACTGGTGGATGCCCTCGAATAACACCTGGCCGGAATACAAAGGCTGATAGGAAACCTCGATCTCGAGGAAATCCACTCGCTTTAATACCTGTTTTGCACCCCTCAGCACTGCATCTTCGTAGCCCTGTACATCGATCTTGAGAAAGACCGGCGGATCCAGGTTTATTTGACCCAGGTAATCATCCAGGCGGGCGACGGGTACGACGATGCTCGTGGAATGTGCAGACTGCGGAAATGTCTGGCGGTGCAATTCACCCATCTCGAGTACGGATGAAGACGGGCTGAAATCACTGCGATGGAAGTCCATCTCTCCGGTTTGCTCGCCGATGGCGGTGTTGAATGCCTGAAAATTTCCCAAGGGGGTCAGGTTTTTTACCAGTTGAGCGTAATTATCCTCCAGGGGTTCAAAAGAGTAGATATGAGCATCCGGCAGGATGTGACGGATGGCATAAGCGAATGAGCCAATGTAACTGCCAACGTCCAGCACGGTTTGGATGCCCATCTTCTGAAACCAGACCATTTGCGGGGTCAGGCGCGGCATCTCATGCACCAGGCTGCGTTGGGTCAACAGCTTGCCCAGCAGCGGCAGGAAACGGTGTGGATACTGAAAGGGCAGGGAGAAATATTCAATTCCCTTGATCAGGATGGCAGAAAACGATTTTGGCATACTTCCTCGAACTAACAATTTATACCGGCTATGATAGCATGAAATTGCAGGCAGTGGGGGAAGACAGACCATCTACCCAGGTCGAAAGTCCATGAGAAGTCCGAAAAATAAATCTATGTATCTACACCAGCGTCCACCCAAACCACCACGAAGTTTGCTTTATAGTTCGATCATTCAAAACCGCGGGAGGTGCAACAGGTCGCTCTACCGTCAGCGTCAAGACGGGGAAGAATAAGGTAAAATTCAGAAGGTCTCTTTAAATTTCTAAACCAGCAGAATAGTAGAGTGTTTTTATAAAATAATTGGAAAAAAAATCGAGTGGTCATGAAAATTGGCGTTATCATACCAACTTACAATGAAGCAGAAAATTTGCCAAAATTGATCCCTGCATTGTTTGCGCTTCCACTTGATCTACATCTGTTGGTGGTGGATGACAATAGCCCGGATGGTACCGGTCAATTGGCTGATGAGTTCTCCCTTAAACATCCTGGACAAATGAATGTTCTGCATAGACCCGAAAAATCGGGTTATGCTTCAGCTAGTATTCAAGGGTTCAATTATTTTCTGGATCAGGGAGTGGATGGGATCGGTCAAATGGATGCCGATTTCTCACATGATCCAGCTGATCTGGTTGCCATGTCTGAACATCTCAAAGACTGCGGGATGGTCATTGGTTCCCGTTATATCAAGGGAGGAAGCGTTGATCGCCAATGGTCTTATGCTCGCCGCGGGCTCTCGGCATTTGGCAATTCATATGCCCGTCTAATACTGGGACTCCCTTACCATGACCTTACGACGGGTTTTCGACTCTGGCGTTCTGATGCGCTTGCGAAAATTCCACTTGATCTAATTCATTCGAGAGGATATGTCTTCCTTATCGAATTGACTTACCTGGTACACCACCTCGGTATCCAGGTTGTTGAAGTTCCCATTTATTTTGCCGACCGGAAAAGGGGTAAAACCAAGATGTCGTTTCAGATTCAGATTGAGGCTGCCTGGCGGGTTTGGCAACTGCCTTTCATCCATCGGGATAAAAATATCTAAGGGTTGTTTCTTCTCGCTGATTCAAGGAAGGTGGATGGTTCGTAAGTAAGATGCACCAATGAAAAAAATTCTCTCCCCAATGTTTATCAACTCTTGGTATTGATCGGCTTGGCCAAGCTCGTGAAAATGACCAATTTTCTCAATGCTTGCTTTAATATTTTTTCCAATTAAACTGATTAACAAGAATAAAATTGAACACCGGAATCTAACATGAAATTGTGGCTATTAAATAAAAAAAACCAATTAATAATCCTGGTGTTATCAATTCAGGTCGCATGGGGTTATGGTTTCTTCTATTACTTGATTAATAACGCATTTAATAAGAATCTTTATGAGAGGGTAAATTTTATTGTATTTTATTCCGCCGGTTATATATTCAAATATTTTTCATCTCATCGAATCTATGACCTTGATCTGCAAAAAATCGTTCAAGAATATTTTTTTCCTTTGATCAAATTTCAACGTTTTTACCCATTTAATCACCCTCCGCTCCTTGCACCTTTACTCGGATGGGCAGTCATTGAAAATATTAATATTTCGTTATTTAGATGGATCTTTATCCTGATCATTTTTCATCTCATTACCCTGGTTGTTTTGCTGAATCTGTTAAATTTATTAAAATTGGAAAAGATATACAGAATAATGATTGGTTTTTCAATATTATTTTTCTCGCCCGTATTTGTTTCCTTGATACGTGGTCAGGATTCCACCTTTCTGCTCCTTTCCATTTCCATATTTGTAACTGGAGTAATTTTCTCCCAAGAGAAAGTTGCCGGGTTGGGTCTTGCTCTTGCCATGATCAGGCCTCAAGTTGCATTGGCTTTGGCTCTTCCTTTCATTTTTAAGCGCAGGAAGATAGGATGGTGGTTTGTTTTTTGGGGAGTATTGCTCTTTATGTATACATACTTATTATTGGGTTTGAAAGGGTTTGATGAATTTATTAATAGTCTGATCTATAGCGGACAAGGGCTTGGATTTAATGTAGATAGAATGGCAACCTTTATGGGGTTCTTGCTTCGCAGTTTTCCTGCGATCAACCCCCAAACACTCCATATACTTGGATATTCAGGTTATTTTCTTTCAGTTATTTTCACATGCACAATGTGGATGAAAGCTCAAGCCATTGAATTCAAACAGCTCAGCATATCGATATTACTGACCTTGGTTTTTGTGCCGCATCTGCACAGTCATGATTACTCTTTATTCTTGATACCGATCCTTGGACTGGTGTCGATGCTTCGCACACGATATGCTCTTTCTCAAGAATATTGCGCATTAATCTTCATGGGAAGTTCATTAATTCTTTCTTCATATGAAATATTCTTATATACTCCGATAATTTATTTCCTGGTTCTTGTATTGATCCTGGGTTTTCTACCGGATTGGTATTTGAGATTCCTTCCCAAAAAACGAATAAACGATCCTGGTGCTTGTGATTGAAATAATGATTTCCTGGCTGGTGCACATTTACAAAGCTGACTCTGGCTATATCAACCTACCTCTAATTTAAAAAACATCCCCGGAATTTTCCGGGGATGTTTTTATGACCTATTCCTTATGTTTGATCTCGTGATTCAACAGGTATTGCTTGCGCCACAATCCACCCCCATAGCCGACAAGTTTTCCATCTGCCCCGATGACACGATGGCATGGAATGATGATGGCGATCCTGTTATCACCATTGGCTCTAGCCACGGCGCGCACTGCTGCGGGCTGACCAATGATCCCTGCCTGTTCTTTGTAGGAGCGGGTGGATCCATACGGGATCAATTGCAAGCCTGCCCATACTCTTTGTTGAAAAGGTGTTCCAGCCATCACCAGGGGAATGTTAAATACCTTGCGTTTGCCGGAAAAATATTCTTCCAATTGCGTGCTGAGATCATCAAAATGCTTGCTGAAACCGGGGACAACCTCGGCTTTTAATAACCTGTTCAACCTTTTTATCTGGGTTTCCAGCATTCTTCTATCGACAAACTCCAATAGACAAATACCTTCTTCGCTGGCTCCAGCCAGCATGGGACCCAGGGGAGTTAATATCCGGGTGGTAACGATCAGTTGCCCCTCCTGGCTTTTGCCGGGATTAAAACCAGCCTTCTTTTTGAACGAATCGGTGAAGCCACTTAATGAATTGTAGCCGGACTCAAAAGCTGTTTCCGTAACCCCTTCTCCATATTTGATCCTTCCATAAGCCTGCCCGATCCGTAAAGCACGTAAATAAGCCTGAAAAGTCATGCCATGATGTTTCTTGAACCAGTAATTTACGCGGGTGGGTTCCAACCCCCTGGTACGCAGGTCGCTGCTTTGTATCCTGATCAGTGGGTTCGCGTTGATCTCGGATAATAATGGAGTCAGCCAATCTGGTGCTTTCCCCTTATAATCTAGCGGAGAACATACTTTGCAGGGACGGTAACCATTCACAAGCGCTTCCCGTACTGTGCCAAAAAACTCCACATTTTCCAGTTTTGGTTTTCGGGCAGTACAGGTGGGTCGACAAAAAATACCGGTTGTCTTGATACCGGCAATGAAGATCCCCTCAAAATTACTGTCTTTATTGACCAGGGCTGAATACATTGTTTCTGTGTCCGGAAGGGTTTGTTCCATCGGTGAGCCTTTTCTGTAAATTTGATTTGTACTTCATTTTGCCATTAAATGATTTCACTCACAACCGAAAATTACACAATCAATTTTTGAGATGGCATATCTTTTTTTTATTCGGTCGAGTAAATGAAAAGCCTTCGGGTTTGACCATGAATTGCATTTGAGAAATTCGTTCTATTTGATTGAACAGAGAGAATTTTTCGTTCTTGTCAGCCATTCACCTGCCCCCATCGGTCTTACGGTTAGCGTTTTAATTCCTCGCGTTTACGGCGGTATTCAATGATAGGCAGATCACCCTGGATGAGAACTTCGCCAATTTTCAATCCGCTGGCTTTTGGTTGCTGTGTAATCACTATGCGTCGGTCTTCGTGGGCAATGTAAACATTGCTGGGCATGGCCAGTCGGGCGACCAGTTTACCCAGAATTGGTACGGGCAGGAATTTCTGGTAGAAGCGCAGGTAAAGCAAGGTATGCCCGTCATCCACAGGCACAAAAGCAGCCAGGATGCGCACATCCGGGCTGATGTAATTCTGCCACAGGTTGGGCATGATGAATTCCAGGTGGACGCTGGAAGCAGATTTAGCCGATAATTCTGATGGTTTGCGCGGTTGTCTGCCATCATCCAAACGGTTAAACACGTAAGTGTAGAGCATTTTGCCGCCTTTCCACTCCACCAATGGCCCGTCCACCACAGTGCGGTTACCACGTCCGATGGTATTTCGGTGGATAAAAGGCAAATGCACCACATCCAACTGGTTTTCTATCACGCGTGAATAGTGTGCCTCCCAGGGGTCGATTGCCGAGGCATGAAAAAAAGTAGCATCGATATTGTCAAAGAAGGTCGGTGAGTCCGGTGGTTTGCCTTCACCCCACCAGATCCAGATGAAGCCGTGTGCTTCATAAGTGGGATAGGTAACCAGGCGCATCGCTGCTGGAATGACCCCGCCGCGTCCATTAGCGGGGATGTGAACGCAGCTTCCGCTGGGATCGTATTCGAATCCGTGGAAGGGGCATTGCAGGTGGTCATCAATGATCGTACCCTTGCTCAGGGCAACGCCGCGGTGTACACAACGGTCTACCGCACAGTGGATGTTTCCAGTGCTGTTACGCCAGAAGACCAGTTTTTCACCCATGCGTGTTACACCCACGGGTTTCCTGTTGACTTCGCTTGATTCCAAAACAACGTACCATTGATCCCGGATCATTTATTCACCTCTATTTGTAGAATTAATGAATATCATCTAAAAACCGCGATGTTGTCCCTGCCAGGGTGCGGGTACACCGGATTTGAATTCATCCAGGCTGGGTCCTCTCAGATTCTTCAGCCGCCATGTACCGTAGAGGTAGGTCACCACCAGCAGCAAGATGATTGCGGGCCAGCCGGTCAGTGATTGCACCCAGGCCAGGGTGTTTGTCTCGGAATTGAGGTAGAGCTGAATCTGCCAGGCTAAGCGTACTCCGAAGAATAATGTCCAAAGCAGGGTGGTTTCGGTATAGGCCGGGCGTACACGTCCATGCCAGTACCAGTTCAACGGCCAGTGCCGCGCCAGGTAACTGCTCCAGGCGGTCAGTGGGCGGCTTGCAAACAGACTGACCAGGCAGAGCGCCACGGTCAGCACGCCGCTGAACAACCCGGGCAGAAAGTAACCCTCGGCACGTCCCAATATCCAGACCAGTCCGATAGCCAGCAGCACGCTGGCAACCCCGCCAAGCGCATAACGCAAGGGTTCCCCTCGCCGCCAGCGCAGAAAACCCAGCATGAGAGATAAAGCCAGTGCGGCTGCTATTGCGGCTGTCAACCCCCACAATCCATTGACCAGCAGGAAGATGGTCGGCGGCAGGATGACATCCAGCAGGCGGTTACCCAGCACAGAACGGAATTCATCCAGCAGTTCGCGCAATTTAGACGGCATGCTTTCCCAACCAGAACTTGCGCCAGTCACCCTTGCAGCGCAAAAGCGCCAGAAGTGCATACAAACTTCCAGCCCAGAAACCGAGCGTGAGCATTGCCACCGTCCAGAGGATGGCGACCGGCAGCGACTTCTCGCGGTACAGGATCCAACCGGAAAACAGCATGAAGCCGGTGTACAGGTCCACCAGGGAGACAATACCCCACGGCATTTTTAACAGCGTGCTGCCTTCGCTGGAGAAATCTCCCACTGTGAAACCGTAGATCAGTACAGCTGTCATGGCCAGCAGACCTGATATTGAGATGAGTTTCGCAGTTTTCATCACAGCACCAGTATCACGCCGATCACGATCTCAATTACCAGGCTGATGATGTTCGAGCTTTCGATGGATTTATCGACAAGCATCGAGACCGCCCGGACCACGGCGATCGCCAGGTACATGATCCCAAGCACGGGATACGCTGCGGCTTTATCCAACAATAATGCCGCGATACCAAGCCCGATGAACAATCCGCCAAATATGGCGCGGATCTCCGTGATGCCGCGCCCACCGACTGGATGGATGCCGGTGAAGCCTTCAATTTTGGTCGGTGCGACCAGGGACAACAGACCGGTCAATATCGTGGCGATAACGGCGATGATCTGGAGTATCTTTAACAGGTTCATTTATTCTCCTTGTCTTTCAATATCCACTAATAGGATCAGAGGCACGCTCATTGGCATCCATGAGACACATTTCTGAGAAGGTAATTAATGGATCAATTTATTTCTTGTGAGATCACTGCGAATCCGAGCGCACCCACCCCAAGATGGCAACCCAGCGCGGGAGTGATCTGTTGGATGGAAATTTCTGCATCGGGCAGGTAATTACGAACCTGCTCGCGCAAAGCCTCAGCCCGGGATTCCACGCCAGCGTGCAGGACGGCCAATTCTTGGAAAGGACCGTATTCATCCAGCCAGCTGATCAACCGTTCCGTTGCCCGTCGCGTGGTACGGACGCGGTGGGCAACAGGTTTTCCCTGGTTCATGTGCAGGAGAGGCTTCAGCTTCAGGATCTCTCCAAAACGTGCCACGGCAACATGCATGCGTCCGCTTCTGCGCAGGTATTCAAGTGTGTCCAGTGCTGCGAAGACATACGTGCGGGGCATGAGATCCTTCAGGGATTCCAGGATCTCTTCGATCTTATTACCGGACTGTGCCATCCGGGCTGCTTTTTCCACCAGGAACCCCAACCCCAAGCTGAGTTGACCGGAATCCAGTACGCTGACAGGGATGCGTGTAAATTCTTTGGCTGCAGTGCGAGCCGAGTTGATGGTGGCGCTAAGTACTTCAGAGATGTGGATGGATAGAATAGCCTCAAACCCTTTATCCGCCAACTCTTCATAATGAGTGATGAAGATTTCCGGACCGGGTGTGGCGGTGGTTGGTGCGGGGTCATAATCTGGCAGACGGGTATAGAACTCATCCTTGGTGATGTTGACCCCGTCCATCAACCGCTCTTCACCCATCTGGATGAAGAGCGGCAGGACTTCTATGCCGTAGCGTTGCACGCTATCTGCGGGCAGATCGCAAGTGCTGTCGGTGACGATGGCAATTTTCATGGAACCTCCCGGTTGTTAAACTGGAGCCAGTGTTCCGGCGAAGATCATCCAAGCCAATATGGTCTTGGCGACCAGGCTCAAAATGATGTAAGCGCGTTCACCGTAAAGGTAATCCTTCCAGGGTCCGATCTTTTTATATTGCAGGTACATGTTGATGGCAAAGGTGTTGAAGAACACGAACAGGGTCGGGATGATGGCGTACACAAAGGCAGGTGGTTTGGCTTCCCCGCCCGAGGCGATCGAACCGAAGAAGTAAATGAAGATCACCAGCCAGGGGATGATGCCGGCGATCGAGCCGAAAGTGAACGGCGACCAGTCCAATTTTTCCTTGCCCTGGTTCAGGCTTTCCATCAGCAGTCCGAACAGGTTCATCATGGCGTTCAAACCGAACATCACCAGGATGGCGCCCAGGTCCCACACCCCGGCCAGCATACCGATCAGCACGATCATCAGGGAGGAGCTGAGGGCATATTCATAGAACCGGATGGGGTTCCTGCCTTGTTCCAGTTTTTTTACATAACCATCATAGCCATTGGTGCTCAGGTAAAAATGTGCGACGGCGGAGATCAGCAGAAAGATCGCAACTGCCGGACCCAGGGGTAACTCATAAAAGAGTTTCGCCACCGGAGCCAGTGAGAAAGTACTGGTGTTAAAACTGAGGAAATTGGTGAAAACAGGATAAGTGGTGTCATTGCTGACGACCCACATGAAGACACCCTGGATCAGGTGCAAAAAGCCCATGATCAGGTTAAAACGGCGCAGGCTGGAAAATTTAGCCTGGTTGGAACGAACTTCTGTTGTTGTCATTAGAACTCCTTAAAGTTGGGGTGAAATAAATTGAGAGAGAAATTATGAATCTTTACCTGGCTGATTATGCCTTGAAAGGTGCAGGTCAAACCAGTTCAATATGGGTGCAGCTTCCTGCCCGATCACTTTATTTACGCTATCGATATAAATGCTCCAGGGTTCGCTTGCCTGTTGATAGCCATATTGGCGGTTGTGTAGAAAACCTTCCATCCAGTCCATTTCGGGCAGAAGAAGGTCCAGGTCACCGAAGTAAAGTGCTGCAGCAACCGAATTGTTCATGAATAAGGTTATTTCGTCGTGAATTCCTCCTTGTAGTTCGCTGGTCGAAGACCGGGTTGGGAGTTGTGAATGGATGGCATGCCGGTTGAGCTCGAAGATCTCATAAAGGTCCCGCAGGAGGTTTTCCCCTTCATCCGTAATGGAAAAATGGTTTTTGTGGAGGAGGATATCTTCAACTGCTTTTGAAGCTCCTTCGAGCGTATCACCCAGGAAGTATGCCGGGATATGCTTCGTGAGCCCGGGACTGACTTTAAAAATACGTCCACCAAAACCGATCGGGCTGGAATCTGCCAGTGCCTGTGCACATCGACCTATTTGTACGGCACTGCTCAATTGCTGTGCGGAAAGGATGACCAGCCATGGGTGAATGCTTTCAGCCGTCTCTTTCAGTTGTGCAATGGGGACGTTGGCACCCAGGTCGATCACTTTATAACCCTGCCTGCGCAGCAGGAAGGTCAAGCAGGTGCCCGGGAGGCTATGCTCCTCACCGGGTGGGCAGCACACCAGGATGGTTTCCGCCCGGTTTGCAGGGGGCGTTGAAGATATCAGGCTGCCCAGGCGTCGCCGGGCAACCCCGGCCGCGAAGTGTTCCTGTTGTACACTGACCTTTCCCTGGTACCAGCTTTCTCCAATTTCAAGCATGCCTTTCAGAAAGATCTCATGGCACACAGTTTCCGGGTTGGCGAAGGCGAAAGCCTGGTTGATGACCCCCTCAGCCAGGTTTTCATCAAAGAGAAGGCAGGCTTCCTTCCAGTGACCACGCAGATCGCCCAGTGATGAATCGCTCTCACCCAGGGAAAAATTTGCTTTCTGGATGGATGAGAA
>JBDRQK010000261.1:0-2942 GCA_043826315.1 Chloroflexota bacterium | reverse complement strand
TGTACCCACCCAGGAAACCCCCACCGCCACCGTGACCGAGACAGCTGTACCCACCCAGGAAACCCCCACCGCCACCGTGACCGAGACGACTGTACCCACCCAGGAACCCCCCACCGCCACCGTGCCAGTGATCGTTGTCCCCACCCAGGAGATCCCCACTGTTACCGTGACTGCAACTTCTGTACCCACTCCGAAGAAAAATACACCTCCCGGAGGAGGTGGTGAACCTGCTCCTGCAGCCGATGGCATCCATGCCATAGGATTGACCTGGCCGGATTATTCAACCAGTCGCTCGATCATAGACCAGGTTGAACAACAATTGAAAGACGACGGGATGAACCTGGTTGCCTTGAACGCCGGACGTGTGGAATGGAACTTCTTCAAATGGGCTGGTAACGAAGCCACCTGGGCTGGATCCGTGGAAGATACCGGTATCGACTTCCTGGCTGAAGATGCTGCCCGATTTGGAAAATGGGCGCACGTGGATGCGATGATCGATGTCTTCGCACCAGCATACATCCAGGCTCATCCAGAGAAAGCTGCCATCAATGCCCTTGGAATTGCCAGCCCATACCTGGTCAGCACTGTCGAAATGGTCAATGGTGAGTTCAGCCAACGGCTGTTGGCCATGGTCGAATACATCGCTGCCAATTACCCGGTAGACTCGATCTCTTTCACCGAGCTCCAATACCGCGTGGATGGTTATGGCCCGGACGACACAGCTTCCTATCTGGCTTATAGTGGAAACACAGATTGGCCTCGCCAACAAAACGGTCAGATCGATATCGATGACACTTCCATTGGAGATTGGCGCTCCTATATGATCGGGACTTTATTGAACAAGGCGACTGCCATAGCTCACAAGTATGGAAAACAGCTCTTCATGGATGTAACCCTGAATGTGAACAACATGACTTTGATGGCGAACAATAAGGGTCAAAACTATAACGTCATGCTTCAGAACGCAGATAAAATTATCGTCTGGGGTTACTACGCAGAAGATCAATATCCCCCCGAAACTTTTGTCCAGGTTGGCCAATTTTTGAGCACGTTAGGTAAGAATAAAGCTATTCTATCCATCGGATTGTGGGGTCCCAACAACACAACCGCATCAGCCGATTCTGTAAAAATCGCCATCCAGTCAGCCCAGGCAGGCGGAATGGCGAACCTCTGGATAACACCTTATTCAATGCTCACCAGTGACCACTGGCAAGTACTGAATCAACTTTGGAGCCTTGATTAATTGGTCAACTAAAGCAACCTGATACCAATCCAAACTCAAAGCTCCAGGAATAACGGAGCTTTGGGTAATTGGATACGACAAGTGAAGAAATGAAAAGCATCGATCTTTATGGCAATAATGAAAGGGTCATTATTGACCATTTTATTCATTTAAGCTGGTCATTTTGAGTTGCCTGATGGTACTCCGATTGACATATTTTATAGATTTGTCTCAAGCAGTCTGAAGGATATACTAGACATAACCAGCCTCCTGAATCTATCAATCTACCCGATTTTGGACATTTTTACGGGTAAAAAGGAGAATTTTTGGAAACTGGCCGGTCCGGGAGCATGAGAGGCTCTGCATCGCTGAAATCCATGCTTTGGACCCTGGTTTACGGGTATTAATTCGAGAAACCAGGAACACGGTGCAAAGGAGCTTGGGTTTTATACACTGGAGTGATAAACTCAGGTGCAGGATATGGGCATAATCAGCCTTACCAACTGAATTGATACCATATTTATGCTTGGTAGTTCGATCTTTTTGGGTAAATCAAATGCATAATAAATTATCCACAAATCTTAAGAAAATTTCATCCATCCATCCAGGGTGTTTCCATGCCGGGTAATGTCATCACTTTGATCGGGCAATTGATAACAGCCTTGATCTTTTTTGGTATGGCGATCTATGCTGTTGTCCGTCAAAGGGACCTGCAAAGAACCACGCGAAATTCCGCTCTTATGTTTTACTTGCTGATCGGGCTCAGCCTGGTCTTTGCATCGATCAATCTGGTCCTGGTTAATAATAAGATCTTCTTGTTGCCACAGACCGATCTTATGGATAGCATAGATCTGGTCGTGGCATTTGCCAGTATCATCATGGAGAGTGTGATCATTCTATTAATGTTTTCAAACAAGATTACCATGCTTTCCCGGACAAACCCTGGAAAGGTTCTTGCAATTGGCGCCCACCCGGACGATATTGAGATCGCTGCCGGGGCTACGCTTTCAAAAATGCACGATGCCGGTTATCATATTACGGGTCTGATCATGACCTGCGGTGAAAAAGGCGGTAATGGCAAGGTCCGACCGTTGGAAGCTGAAGCCGGAGGTGATTTTGTGGGATTGGATGAGTTTGAAATTTTGCACTTCTCAGATGCCCACCTGTCCGATGATGCCGCCATGTTGACACAGGCGATCGAAACCATGATCGATAAAATTCAACCGGATATGATTTTTACTCATTCCATCCATGACCTGCACCAGGATCACCAATCTGTCTATTACGCGACCATGCGGGCTGCACGTTCATTGCAAGTGACCATCCTTTGTTATGAAAGCCCATCGGTCACCCAGGATTTTCGCCCAACTTACTATATTGATGTAGGAAAATATGTCAACGTAAAGATCTTTGCCATAAAAAGGCATTGGGACCAGAAGAGAAAGCGGTATACAAAACCTGATCTCGTGAGAGGCAAGATGGCTTTTCGAGGAGGGCAGGTCAACGTGGATTATGCTGAAGGATTTGAAGTCGTCCGGATGCTTTCGCAAATATAGGAGTAATTCGAATGACAAAATTTTTGGTAACAGGTGTGGGTGGACCAGCCGGTAGAAATGTAACCAATCTGCTGGTGGAGCGCGATCATTCTGTGGTGGGTACTGACATCCGTGTTATTGAACATCCCGGAATAGAATTTGTCCTGGTGCCAGCTGCCACTTCC
>JBDRQK010000260.1:0-7651 GCA_043826315.1 Chloroflexota bacterium | reverse complement strand
GCCGGGAGGTGGCATGCCGTTGCATACCAATACACTGGAGCATGAGCAATATGTGCTGGGCGGTGAAGCCAGGGTCCAGATCGGGGAAGATGTGCATTTTGTGAAACAGGGAGATGTAGTCTTTATTCCAGAAGGGGTGCCGCATTCATATAGCAACAATGGTTCAAAAATTTTTGAATTTTTGTGCATCATCCCCAACCAACCGGATGAGATCAAGGTCGTAGGGGAAGATTGTTAGGGGAGTAAATTTATTTATTCAGTGGGGTTTTGGAAGGGATGCCGGGTTTACGGGGGTAACCAGGTGGGGTGGCAGCAACCTTATCGATCAGGACCAGGTAACGTTCTTCGACCACACCGGGCAATGTGACCGGCAGTAGTTGGCGGATATGTCCCCCCAGTAATCTGATAACGCTTTCGGCGGCATGGGTCTCGGCTGGTCCACTTTCTCCTTTTTGAGCCAGCATGGAACCTCCCACCTGCACCAGGGGCAATAGATATTCTGCCAGTACAGGTAATCTTGCAACTGCGCGGGCTACAGCCCAATCATATTTTTCGCGGTGGGCAACCAGTTGACCTGCATCCTCAGCGCGCATATGCAGCACTTCCACATCCTTCAGCTTAAGGGTTTCCACCACATGGCGGCAGAAATTGGCTTTTTTGCCAACCGATTCCACCAGGGTTAGCTGCAAGCGGGGGTAGAGGATCTTGAGGGGTAATCCTGGAAAACCAGCCCCGGTGCCGATATCGATTAGGCGGGT
This sequence comes from Chloroflexota bacterium, assembly GCA_043826315.1. GTDB lineage: Bacteria > Chloroflexota > Anaerolineae > Anaerolineales > Villigracilaceae > UBA12087. The sequence continues at coordinate 6,893 of JBDRQK010000260.1, read as the reverse complement.
TGGAGGGGAATTATTCCATGCCAGCACACATGAGAACGAATCCAGGAAATGCTTGGTGTGGATACCCGCTTCATCGCGGATGGCAGACAGGTTAAATTTCCGATTCCATTCGAGTAATTCACGCGTGTAGATCTGCAGCGATGCGATTTGTTTCTTATTGAGGCGAATGCCAAACAGGGCAAATGCTTCTTGGGATAGTTTTTCCATTAGCTTTATTATACAGGGTGTTGGGGATGAGTGCGTGCAGGTTGCAGGCGTGTTTTTTTTCTAATTGTGCCAGAAATTTATCAAACCTGTTTCCCAAGCAGGCAAACACACAAGTTGATCCTTGCGACATTAGTTTTAAAGAAATCAGGGACGGTAGATGCCGTCCCTGAAGGTTGTGTTAGTGAAAGAGTTGTTACGATAGTCTTATTCTGCTTTCGGAGGGGTCCTTTTCCGGCGAATGCGGCGAATGATGGCTCGCACTACTAGGAAGATCAGGTAGATGGGCAGCAGGATGGTGATGAATACGGGTAGAGCCAGCAGGAAGAAGTTGATCATGAAGTCTACGAAACCCTGCCAAAAGCGGATCAGGCTTTGGATGGCATCGCGTGCCACACCCTGGGGTTTCCAGCCACCAATCTCGATGGGTTGGATGGTTTCTTCAGCGATCAGGGCGATGCTGATCGCGGAGAGAGCGGAAGCCTGTTCGTAATATTGGATCTGGCCTTTGATTATCTCGATCTGCTGGTTGTAGGATTGTAGCTGAGAGAAAACGTTGAGAACATCCTCGGTCTTTTCTGCATTTTGCATGATCTTGTTCAATTGAGTGACGGCAGCTTCCATGGAGTGTAATTGGGAGTTCAGGTCGATATAATTCTGGGTTACATCCTCTCCGCTGCGGTTTTCGTTGCGCACTTCAACTGCGTCAGCCTTGATCTGATTCAAAGCGTTGTCCAATTTCTCTGCCGGGATTCGAATGGTGATGCTGCCTTCGGGCACAGGTTCGCCATTTGAAAGATAGCTTTGATAAAGGTTGGACGATACCACAAAGCCACCCAGTTCTTTGGCCATGGCGCTAATGGCTGCCATTTTGATCTCTGGATCTGCCACCACGATGGAAAGGTCGGCGTTTTGAATGACCAGGCGTTCTTGGAGCTGGGTGTTGCTGAATTCTGTCTTGCCAGTATTTCTTGACACGTCATCCGATGGTGCTTGGGCTTCCATGGCAGGCATGGGTGCCTCAACACCTCCACCTGCCACAGGACCATACGGATCGGATAAATATTGATCAGATGAAGCTGTCCTGGTTCCACAGGCAGATAATGTCAGAATGGCAATCATAAAAATAAATAAGATACGTTTTTTCATTGGGTCTCCTCCTTGGAGAGAAATTGGGTCATCTTAATATCATTGACGACCAGTCATAGGAATTTGTTCCCGTATCCTGTTTAATAATTCACCAACCACCGCCAAGTCGTTCGGCATGGCGTGGTGGTAAACCGGCTTTAAGGATGCGTTCCTGCACTTCCGAATAATTGTAGCTGATGCGCTTGGGTTGCCAACTGTTCGCTTCGGGATCGTAAATGGCATAGGCGGCACGGATGTCACGATCACGCGGCTGCCCGACCGATCCCGGGTTCAGGAAAGCGCGATCAATCATTGTATAAACCTCTCCAGGCTTTGGCGCTTCGCTACTTATTTCTTCCTGTTTTGAATGATATTGAAAGATGGTTTGGAAATGTGAATGTCCGACAAAACAATACGCTGTTTGGAAATAAGGCAGGTTGTTGAAGGCGATAATTGTACTCAGGACGTATTCCCAGGTTGGATCTCGTGGGCTGCCATGGACAAGGGATACTTGACCATGTACCTGCATTTCTTTAGGGAGTTCCTTTAAAAACAACATACTTTCTTCGGTGAGCGTGTCTTTCTGCCATTTTAGTGATCTACGAGCCTCGCTATTAAAGATCTGCAAATTCATTTCACCGATGGCAGCCTGATCATGATTGCCCATCAAGCAGGTGAGTTTGGGCAAGTTGCGAATAATGTCAATACATTCATTGGGATCAGGACCATAGCCGACAACATCACCCAAACACCAGGTTTCATCTACAGCTCCGGCATCTTCCAGCACTGTTTCAAGGGCAGTCAAGTTGGCATGTACATCAGAGATTACTAGTATTCTTGTCAAATGGACTCCAACAATTTTGCCACACGATCGAGAATAATTTCCGAAACTTCAATTTTGCTAAGGAGTGGCAAAACTTCGGAGCTTCCATCTTTGTGCAGCAAGGTGACCCGGTTGGTTTCCACCCCGAATCCGGCATCAGGTGCAGAGATGTCATTGGCAGCGATCATATCCAAATTCTTTGATTTTAATTTTTCTTTGGCATTTTCCAGGAGGTCACGACTTTCAGCAGCGAAACCGATGATCAGTTTTGGTTTGGGTTGAGTGGAATCAGGTGCACTGATGACTCCCAATATATCTTGTGTGACTTCCAATTTAATGGATGGAATTCCTTCCCGTTTTTTATATTTTTGAGGTGATTCTTTCCCTGGGCGAAAATCAGCCACAGCTGCAGCCATAAGAAGGGCATGACAGTCATGTGAAGCAGACAAAACGGCTGATAGCATCTCTTCAGCTGTGTTAACCGGGATGTAAACCACTCCAACAGGAGGCACCAGCCCGGTGGGGGTGGAGATCAAAGTGACTTGTGCGCCTGCGTCCAATGCAGCCTGCGCCAGGGCATAACCCTGCTTGCCAGATGAACGGTTGCTGATGAATCTCACCGGATCGATGGGTTCCTGTGTGCCTCCGGCGGTAACGGTGATGTGTTTGCCTGCCAGGCGGCCGGTCTTGCCAAGGATCAGGCGAATTTGACCGAAAAGTTCGCCGGATTCGAGCATGCGGCCTTTCCCAACTAATCCGGACGCCATGCGACCCTCATCCGGACCGGCGAATAGGATGTTGCGGGATGTGAGAATGCGTATGTTTTCCTGTGTGGCAGCATGGGAATACATACCCACATCCATGGCTGGAGCGATCAGGATCGGGCAACTGGCTGCTAGGGCTGTGATGGTCAGGAGATTATCTGCCAGACCATGTGCCATTTTTGCCAGCGTGTTGGCGGTGCAGGGGGCTACCACAAAAAGGTCGGAAGTATGTCCCAGGCCAACATGCAGGATATGTGCTTGACCACCCCAAAGATCGCTTTCGGTGAAGGCTTTTCTGCCGGTTACGGATTGAAAAGTGAGTGGTGTAACGAACTTCTCAGCCCCGGGCGTCAGGATAACATCTACAAGTGCCCCGGCTTGAGTTAATTTGGAAGCCAGGTCAGCAGCTTTATAGGCGGCAATGGAACCGCTGACACCCAAAAGGATGTGCTTATCTTTCAGGAGAGTGATCATTTTGTTGGTCGCTTTCGCTTTTGAATCCTTGACCAGGATGGTGTGGGATTTTGAGGAGTTGATTTGCGCTGACTTTCTGAGCTTAAGCTCATGGCCAGATCTTCAAAGAGGGCTCCGATGGGTTTTTCAGGAATAGCCAGGACGGGAGGTTTGCCGTAGTTTAGACCCGTAATAAATTCATCCGGTGCATACGGAATGACCAGGTCAATTTTATGCTTCGTAAAGCGCTCAATATCCCCGAGTGCCAATCCAAGGTGGGGAAAGGTCCAATTTAACACATAAAAAATTCGTTTGTTGCTGTAATTAAGTGCCTGGAATATATCCAGTGCCATTTTTCCAGCCCGGATGGATGCAATTTCGGGCTGTAGAACCAGAAGGATCACATCCGCCATATCCAGGCAGGTGAGCGTTATGTCACTTAAGTTGTGAGGCAGGTCCATCACCACGTAGGGGAAAAGGTTTGCAAGAGTAGAGATCACTTTATCTGTTTTTTTAGAAGTGATGAGTTCGCTATCTTCAGGTTTGAGTGGAGAAGCCAGGGTGAAAACCCGGCTTGGATGTGGTAATAAAATCGGTCTGACCAGCTGATCATCGATATCAATAGTATCTTTCCGTGCAAGGTCGCTCCAAGTTGTCTTGAGGGTCTGATTGAGAAATAGGGCACTTTGTCCGGCTACCGGTACCATATCCACCAGGGATACGTCCATGTCCCATAATTGAGCTAAACCTGCTGCAAGGTTAACTGAAATGCTGGTCACACCTGAGCCACCTCGCAGGGAAAAAACTGCCAGAGTGGTTTCAGAAATATCCTCATCTTTTTTTCCCGTCGGTCCTTGAGTAATTCGAAGCAAAGCATGGACCTGGGCAAGTAATTCTTCCGTATTAAATGGCTTGGGAAGGTAGTCATCAGCACCGGATTCAAATCCTTTTACTTTTTGTTCAACTGAATCAAGAGCTGTGAGCAATATAATTGGAAGATTGGCAGTATTCGGATTGGAGCGGATCTGGTGGCAGGTTTCATAGCCATCCATCTCCGGCATCATTACATCTAATAGAATGAGATCAGGTTTAAAATCAGGCAGCTTGCGCAGACAATCTCTTCCATTTTCAGCGGTTGCTGTAATGAATTGATTTTTCTCCAAAATGGAGGAGACCATTTTACGGGAGATCGGTTCATCGTCTACTACCATTATTCTTAACATTGAAGATTTTTTCCTGTGTAGAGAGAAATTATGACATGATTATACAATGGAACCGCCTGGTTTTGGATGGCCACCAGGGAAAAGAAACAATAATGCTATTAATCTCAATGTTATCCACTAGATAAGGTGACTGAAGTGTGTATCAAGTGACAATAATCTGATTCAGAGGTGCTTTCAATAAGCAGACCACTTAAAATGTCTGGCAATTTCTGAAGAATATGATCTCCCGATTGTTTCTTTGTTTTGAATCAGCCAGGAAGTGAAAGTGGTAGTACCATTAGGAATTTGAGTGGAGATGAGTTTCTCTTCCATCAAACCGCGCAACTCATTCTCTGTCAGCAGCACATCCCTGAGAAATATGCTGATCATCTTTCCCAAAAAGATCCCTAAAGAAGGCGATAAATGGATCAATCTGGTATTACAGCCCATTGTTGAAGTGACAAGGTTTAGAAAATCTTTGAATATGAATGTTTCAGGACCGATTGCGTCGATGATGGAGTCCCCGGTCTCATCTGCCTGGGCAACGGCTATACGCGCCAGGTCTTCCACAAAAACCGGTTGAATACGATAATCACCGGAGCCAAAAATTGGGAAAAGTGGGAATCTCCGGATGAGATAGGCGATATTGTTTACCAATATATCCTCTTTTCCAAAAACCAGTGTTGGACGAATGATCGCGTGAGAAATACCAAGTTCTGCGAGCATTCTTTCCTGCAAACCCTTGCCATTGTAATAAGGTAGGTCAGAATCAATGGATGCCTGGGTGACACTTATATGAACGATCTTCTTTACGCCAGCTTGTTGGGCACACTGAAACAGGGTCCTGGTGTTCTCAAGTGCCTTCTGATAGGTTAAATCCTTATAAGCGAACCGAATCCAATAGGTGTTATAAAGCGTGGTCGCACCTGCAAGTGAACTTATAAGGCCGGTGGGGTCTTCAAAATTATACGGGAAAGCCTTTACACGGGCACCAAATGGATTGGGTTTGTTGGGGTGGGTCGTGATCGTACGGACTTCTTTACCAAGGTCCAACAAATGTTTGGTGATGTATTTTCCAATGTATCCAAACGAACCAGTCACAACATCCATGATCTTGTACTCCAATTGTCTTGTTTATCTGGGCTCAAATATGGTTAATAGATACCATTCAGCGATGGGATAGCTAGTAACAAAATTGAATTTAGTTCAAACCCCGACGGACGATTTTAATAAGGTGCTCATTCTCACCTGGAATTTTCTCATTTAAGCGCGCAGCTGCCACGATTATCATCCAGGATTGGAGTTGGGATCTGTCCAATTGTAAAGTCGTGAAATAACTTTGCGAGTAAGCATCCAGTATGTGCTTACGCCTAAATTTCACCAACCAACCAAAGAAAGAGTTGAGTGGCAACTGTGCAGTAGTGAGGAGAACCAAAGTACGGGCAACATCCGAAAGAGGATTTCCACTGGAGGCATCTGTCCAGTCAATGACGATTGGTCCACGGGATGTCATCAGGATATTTCCAGGGTGGAAATCACCGTGACAGATCTGATCGCCGTCGGGGAGCTTGGCGAGAATCTGCAAGACAGCATCTTTAAGGTGATCAGGGAGTGGGTCAGCATCTTTGATCTTAAATCGCAATTTTTTCCGTTGGGAGGGTAGTCCAATACCCTGCCGGCAGTGCATTTCAGCATGCAACTTCCCGAGTAAGCCGGCTTGTTCGAATAAACTGAGGGGGTGAGATTCCATAACCTGCAACATGGAGTTGCCGTTCACACGTTGGTAACAAATACCGCGTCGCCCTTCAACTTCAACTATATCGCCCACTACAGCTGGAACATCCATACCTGTGGATTGAATTAAGCTGGCAATACGAAATTCATGTGTGATCCAGTCATCAGGCACCCATTCGTAAAAAAGTTTGAGTACCTGGTCTTCCTGCCATGCAAATACTTCAGCGGTTCGGCCAATGGCGATGAGTTCAGTTAAATTAGGCATTTTAGAATCTGAAATCATTTAGAAGAGGGCTGCCTCAAGGAAGCTGTCGCTTTTCCGTAAGGAAAACTGGATGGTTTGAGTGAATCGACACACCAACTAATAATAGATTGCAAATCACTTGTCATAATAGTCTGACTAAAAATTTCTTTTGCACCATCTCTCAAGGTTAAATGTAGAACTTCAACGGATCGATCTCTTCCCGTAGGAGGCGCAACTCTTCAGGGCTGGGGGCTTGGATGGCATCCAGGATGGTAGGCATAACCAACTCGAAGCTGGTGTTGGCGATGACATCTTCCACAGTCACGTCTGGGTAGAGGGCT
>JBDRQK010000259.1:0-7503 GCA_043826315.1 Chloroflexota bacterium | reverse complement strand
CGGTAAAGCATGTATGATTTTGATAGACCCTCCATCATTGCTTCATAGATCAGGTTTTGCTGAACACTGCAGAATATCATGAGAGGTGGAAGGGAAGAACCTGGATGATATGCTCAATCGGGCGGATAAAATCATGTACCATGTCAAACGCACCGGGGGTAACTCCTGAAAATTAGCTGGTTGATTATCTCCCGCGGAACGGCGATGTAGCGTCCTGTGCGACCAGTTCCCTCAAATCCGTCCCGTGTCGCTTGCTCAAGCACGAAAATAAGTCTATAATTCCTGCAAGCCTATGTCCCAAATAGATGAAATAAAATCCCGCATTGATATCGTGGACCTTGTCTCAGAGACGGTCAAATTGCGCCGCGCCGGAAAAAATTACTCCGGTCTGTGCCCGTTTCACTCCGAGAAGACGCCTTCTTTCATCGTCTCACCGGAGCGCGGCACCTGGCGTTGCTTTGGTCAATGCGGTGAGGGCGGCGATGCCATCAGTTTTGTCATGAAAAAGGAAGGCTGGGATTTCTCCGAAGCCCTGCGTTACCTGGCAGGCAAGGCTGGCGTTGAACTGCAGGCTTTTACCCCCCAACAGGTCGTGGAAAAAGAAGAACACGACAACCTGCGCAGTCTGCTGGAAGAAGTAGTCACATTCTACCGTCACCAGCTCTTGAACACCCCCCCGGGACAACAAGCGCTCGAATATTTGCGTACCAAGCGCTTCATGAGTGATGAGACCATTGAAGCCTGGGGGTTGGGATATGCACCAGACTCCTGGGATGCCGCCCTGAATCATCTCGCCAAGACCGGGCACACTCCCGGCGAACTGAACGAAGCCGGCCTGGTCTCGGAGCGCGACAGTGGCGGATTTTTCGACCGTTTTCGGAACCGTATCATGATCCCCATCCGGGATGAGCGCGGTCGCATGACTGGTTTTGGAGCGCGCAGTCTCAGCCCGGAAGACATGCCAAAATTCCTCAATTCACCGGAGACCGCACTGTTCTCCAAGAGCCGCCTGTTGTATGGGCTTGATCGAGCCCGCAAACCCATTCGCAGCGCAGATCAGGCAGTCATTGTGGAAGGCTATTTCGATGTGATCGGTGTGCACCAGGCCGGGTTTGAGAATGTCATCTCTCCGATGGGTACCGCCTTGACAGAAGACCAGATGCGCCTGCTCAAGCGTTTCTCACGCCGCATCGTGCTGGCGCTCGACCCGGACGCGGCCGGTCAACATGCCGTTCTGCGCGGCCTGGAGGCTGCCCGGCAATCCCTCGACCGGACACCCGAGATCGCTTTTGATGCGCGCGGCCTGCTCCGGCACGAAGCCCGCCTGCAGGCTGACCTGCGCGTGGCCTCCATGCCGGATGGACTCGACCCGGATGAAGTCGTTCAGCGTAACCCTGCACAGTGGACCAGTCTGATTGCGGCTGCCCAGCCCGTGGTTGTGCATGTCATGTACACCCTGGCTGAAGGGCTTGACCTGGAGGATGCCAAAGTCAAGACTGTCATCGCCAACCAGGTATTACCATTAATTGAAGATCTTCCCAATCCCATCGAGCGGGATACTTACCGCCAACGGCTGGCGCGCTTCCTGCACCTGGATGAACGCTCCTTGATACAGAGACGTCCAGCAGCCGGAAAAAAACTGCAATCTCAGACCAGGCAGGCAGGATCCAAACCTGTGGAAGAAGAAAACAAAAAGATACGTCCAGCCACCGCCAGCCAATTGCTGGAATCCCATTGCCTGAGCGTTCTTCTGCGCCGACCGGAGCTGCTCTATCGTATGGACCGCATACTTCAGGAAGCCTCCTTAAGCCGAATGGGTTTTGAGGATTTCGGGTATACTGACAATAAGGAGCTATTCCGTCTGATCCGTCAGTCTTTGGAACAGGATGACAGCCAGCCGGCTGAATACCTTCTGGATCATTTACCGGACACTTTGAGCGGATTAGTGGAAGAGGTTCTGGGAAAAGTAGTACAACTTGATCCGGTGGAAGAACGGGTCCTGGACGATTTGTTGCGTACAGTTCTTAAGATGCGTCGTCTGAGTATTGACGAGAGCATCAACCAGTTGCGTTTTTTCCAGGAAGATGCCCAGGAACAAGGTGACCTGCGGGAAGGTGCTTACATGGAGTTGGTGAATCAAGCCAGAAATTCCCGCCAGATACTCGATCAGGCTAACCGTAAATTGACAGAGCGCCGATAAGGGTGATAGCATGCCACAGAAAGTCAGATCCAAATCAAAATTGCCACAGCAACCGGAAGCGGAAATACCAGTCGGGATAATGATCAAATCCAGTGCTGCTTCTCTCCCTCCGCTGGAAGATAATGAATTGGATCTTGATGAAGAACTTGACGAGGAATTCGAACCAGACGATATTGATCCCAATGATCTCGAAAACGAAATTGAAAATGATCTGAAGGATATCGTATCGATCAAGAAGATCATCAGCCCCAAACCATCACTGGCAGGTGAATTGTCCGATGATCCCGTGCGTCTTTACTTGCGTGAGATCGGGCAGGTAAAACTGTTGGATGCCGACAGTGAATTTAGGCTGGCAAGCATGATCGCAGCAAGGCGCTTGATCAAGGGTATTGTCCGTCGTGGACCCGGACGCCATGCAGCTTCAGAACAGCATGCCATTTACCATGCAGCCCTGAATGAAATGCTGACAGCCCTGGAACGCATGGAAGAGGATGCCAAACGTCTCAAACTGCGATTACCCGACCAAAGTCCCATGCTGGCTGAAGCACAAATGCTCCGAAAGGATTGGCAAACCCAGACACCGTCCTACTTGCGCACCTATCTGAATAATGAGATGTGGTCAAAAGACAAGGTTTGGGAAAGCCTGATAGCCAATATTTTTTACACCTATTTGGTTTATTATATTTTGCCGGAAACAATGGGGGAGTACCTTCTCCAATACATCCAGAAAAATAAAACCCTTCCCATTAAACGTTCCCTTTACCGTAAATTGCCATCCCAGGCAGAACTTCGTGAGGAGATGGATATGATCCATTACCGCGCCACCGAAGCCGGGCAGGTCATCATCCGGTCAAATTTACGCCTGGTGGTAAGTGTTGCCAAGCGCTACATGGGACGCGGCATCAATTTGCTGGATCTGATCCAGGAAGGAAACCTGGGATTACTGAGGGCTGTCAACAAATTTGATCCACGCAAGGGATTTAAATTCAGCACCTATGCCACCTGGTGGATTCGCCAATCCATCAATCGTGCCATCGCCGAGCAGGCTCGTACCATCCGTATTCCTGTCCATCTATTCGAATCGATCTCACGGATCATGCGCGTGCACCGCACCCTTGTTCAGCAATTAGGCCGCGAACCCAGAAAAGATGAGTTGGCATTGGAAGCAGGTTATCTTTCCCCGGCTGATACGCAAGCAGTCCAGCGCGCACAAGCTGAAGAAATCCCGCTCGATCCGGTTGTTCAACGCCGCTGGGATGCAGCCACCATGAAAGTGGAACGAATTCTGCGCTCAGCTGAAGAACCTGTTTCATTGGAAGGTCCGGTTGGCGATGAAGACAGCAGCACGCTGGGGGATTTTATCCAGGATGATGATGCCATCGAGCCGATGGATGCCGCCTCCCGTGAAATGTTGCGCGAACAGGTTCAAACGGCATTGGCTGCCCTCTCCGAGCGCGAACGCCAAGTGTTGGAATTACGTTTTGGTCTGCTGGATGGCAAGGACCACACCCTGGAGGAAGTCAGCCGCTACTTCAATGTGACCCGCGAGCGCATCCGCCAGATTGAAGCAAAAGCATTGCGTAAACTGCGCCACCCCACACGCAGCCGTCACTTGCGGGATTACATCGGCTGACAACAGGATCGATCAGGAATATTTTTGCCAACTTTTCAGCTCAGATGATGCGACCCACGCACATGGACGCGACTGTGGCTATGGATCTCCTTGCTACAACCTCTCAGGTCTGTACAACCTCAGGCGAGTTTCCCTACCCGGCTTGAGGAGTATAATCTTACCAATCACCAACAATCAAGCGAGAAACCAATGGAAATTCCCCCCAATACCCCCTTGCACCCGAATCCACCGCCTCTGATCACTGTCTCCGGAACCCATCGCGAGATGGGTCGCCAGATCGGCGAAGCAACTGTCAAGCAGGTTATGCATTCTCTCGAAAACGCCCGCATCCTGTTGGCAGCAGCCTATGAACAATTGGAGCTGACCTGGGAAGGCGCTCGTATTCAAGCCAGCAAATATATGCCCTTTGCACAGGAACGCTTTCCTCAATATGTGGAAGAGTTAAAAGGTATTGCCGCAGGCGCTAATGTGGCCTTTGAAGACCTGGCGATTCTGAACGCGATGGAAGCTGTCACTAACGACGCTCTGCACCTTGATCGCTGTACCAGTATGGCTGTCAATGGAGACCGCACTACTGATGGGCACGTTCTGGCAGCCCACAATGAGGACTGGGTTCCTGAAGACGAATCAGATGTTTATATTGTGCATGCCACACCAGACAAGGAACCGCCATTCCTGGCCATGACCTATGGTGGCTTGTTGCCTAATATTGGATTCAACGCCAATGGCATTGCACAGATGTGTGACTCGGTCTATCCATCCGATTCGCGCATAGGCGTACCACGCATTTTTGTATCACGTTCGGTGCTGGCTGCCGCATCTCCGGGAAAAGCCATTTCGCAAATGCTATCTCCCCGACGGGCAGCCGGGTATAACCACATGCTGATCCATGAGAGTGGAGAGTTGTACAGTGTGGAAGTCTCCGCCTTGAGGTTTACCATGATTTATGGTGAAGATGGTCACCTGGTCCACACCAACAATTATCTCTCACAATCCATGCGCACCATCGAGAATGAACCCGAAGATCTGGTCAACTCCCGCATCCGTTATTTCCGCGCCTTGGGATTGCTCAAACGCACTTCCCGGCATACCATCCAATCCCTGCAAGCCATCCAGCGTGACCATGTCAACTACCCGGATTCGATCTGCAACCATTCAATTGAAGCCAAGATACCTCTTGACGATGAAAAGACCATCAATGCCATGGTGCTTGACCTGACCACCCGGGAAATGCACATCGCATGGGGTAGCCCCTGCATCAACCCCTACCATACCTATCGCCTCAATGCGTGAAAGTTAATCCCAGAAATCCGAAGGCTTGCAGCCTTCGGATTTCTAATATCACTCACTGTTTGATAATTTAAGGGATAGAACGCATTATTTCCAGTTTCCAGCTACCCCAGCGGAATTCCCTGCGGTCGCTTGATGATAATTCCTTGGGCTGTGTCGAATTGATCATCGGTGATCATGCGTCCCAAACGGGCTCCATAAGCAACCAGACGATCGATCTGCCTGGTGTCATCCATCTGGATCGATTCCCGCATGTTGATCTGAAAACGCCTGAAATCAAGTGATTCAAAACTGGTTTCCACCAGATTGACCTGCTGATCTGCTGCAGATTGCGTAAAAGCACCCGCTATACGCCCGATCCAATCCCATGCCCATGATCTTGATACGGTTTTTGAATCAAAAGTGTATGGACTCCGCCCGGTGCCAAGGCTGATCAGTGTTGTCTCCTCCAAGTCCCAATTCAGGCACTCCTTTAATTCATAAGCTGCTATATAACAGGGATTGCTGTAAGAACCAATGCCACCATCAATAAATCGGTTCTCAACGATCGGAAAAATGGTCGGTACCGAGCAGGAGGCGCGCACAGCACTCGCCACCGGCCAATCTTCAAACTCTTCTTTCCACGGTTTGATAAAGCGGGTGCGGTTCTGTTCAAGATCAAAGGTAGTGATCACCAGGTCAGTTCGGGGATCATCCTTCCAGAAATCCCCCATCTTCCGGTCTCCAAAAAAAGTATCCAATGCCTGGTTAAAAGGTTCGATCGGGTAACGATAACGCGTCAGCGGGAATAGCCTTTTCCTGAGCGAATCGGGAAAAATTGTTTCTCCCATGTGAATGTATAACTCGGTCATCTCCTTGGCTGTAAAGCCGGTTGCTATTCCTGCAGATATGATCGAACCAGTGGAAGTCCCCACTGCCAGGCGGAAAATATCATGGACAGGTCGGTTCAGGTGGGTTTCAAGTATAGTCAAAGCCTGGGTGATGAGCACTCCCCGGATACCGCCACCATCAATCGCAATTGCCACGTTTTTCCTTAATGGTTTCATCGTGCTCCTAATTCTGGTTAACGTTCTTTGCAGATGTTTTCTTGATCACTTCTGGTCATTCCAGCAAATTGAATAAATACAACAAAAAATGCTGGTCACCGGTAAATTTGCCTGGTTTGCACTCTAATGATTCTGAAAGCAGGCATCTTCAGCAATTTCGAACTCGATTGTGAACATAAATCATCATCAATGTTAAGAGTATCTGAAAGGTGAAAAGAGCAATCTCTAAAAAAATATATACCACGCAGTCCTCAAAAACACAGCGTATAAATCACCCAGATAAACATGGTAATAAATAGGGTTCTTCGGTCATTATTTTTATATCTTCCATTTTGGAATATTCGACCTCCTATCCTTCATCCTTGGGGATTAAAAAGAAACCGCCCGGTTCTGACCGGGCGGCTTCTTGCAAGATCCTGCCTTCCTATTCTCAGGAGCGTTTAATGTGGGACTCTTTGCCGACATAAGATGAACGGACGCTGGTTTTGGCTGTCATGCCGACCGGTTGATAACTTGGCTCAACCCTCCCTGAAGGCTGTATGGGTGTATTGCTGGCGCGTATGGGTTGCGGTTGTCGTGATGCAGGCACCGAGAGTGGTTGAGGTCTTTGAAATGCGGTACGCAGCATGGTGGGTTTTCCTTCTGCCAGGCTGAATAGGCGACCACCAGACATTGAGAAGGTTCCTATGAGCAGGACACGGATCAACCAGACCATCGTAGCCACAAAAATAGGCACAACCGTGTACAAGATCCCAGCGCTAACCACGCTGCCACCCAACGATTGATGGTTACGAACTGCCACAGACACCCCCCACCAGGTCAGTGTTGCGTTCATGGTCGCAGCCAGCAGCCATGCGCCAAAAAGGTACCAGGCCTCAGCAGGCTCATCGCGTCCTTTTTCTGGGGTGAAAAGGCGTCCGATCCCGGCAAAATCGATGCCGCAGAAAGCCAGCGAAAGAATGGTAGCCCAGCGCAAACCTATGAAGCGCAGGTTGGTGCCCAGCAGGTCGGTCAGTGCAAAATCGGTGGTGGAGTAATTGAAGGCTTCGAAGGCGATGAGCGCACCTGCCAGGATGAACCCAAAAATAGCTCCACGCCGCATGGAAAAACTTTTGAAAACGGAAAACGAACGTAAGGTGGAATTAGCATTCACGACAACCTCCATATGTTTTGAAATACAGCTTCTCAATGGTTTGGATTGGTAACCGGGGGGTGAAAGTGGATTGCACTCTCCATAGCAACCCGGAACCATGAATATATGTTTCGTTTATTGAGAAAGGATATCTATTTACTATTATAGAACACTTGTTCTATTTGTCAAGAGGCAATTTAGG
>JBDRQK010000258.1:0-5857 GCA_043826315.1 Chloroflexota bacterium | reverse complement strand
ACCCAATTATAAGTTGGTACGGTCAAAATCTTTGCAGTCGCAGGAAATTCTGTAACAGATGCCTGTTGAGCCTCAAAGCCAGGAGGAGGAACAGGTGGTCCATGGATGATGGTCTCCGTCAGGTGGGCTCCGGCCTCGGAGATGAACGTGTTAACTGTCATATACTCCGTGCTGGTGTTTCCGCTTGCTATAGGCGGGTCCTCATCTGCCCGCACACGGCTGACCGAACTTCCCAGGCTGGTTAGAACAAGAACCATCAGGATAACTATTATCCAAAATCCTGGCATTTTAACTTTTTCTCTCGCTGTCATGCTTTTCCTCCTGTTTGGATCGTCTTTCTTGCTGCAAGCAACCAGATGTAAAAAATTCCAATTATCATTGAAAACCAAATCTCAATAATTATCAAAAAACCGTCTCAAAATTCAAGGTATCATTTTCTTTGCATGATACGAATTTTGTTTTTTATTTTATTTCATCAACCCCTTGTTTTTTATAAGTGGAAATCTTAGAAGAAAAATTCCAATAAGACGATCGATCCATCGACCAGATTGCATATCAAGTGATTATTATCACAAATTATACATTTTTTAATTTACTTTTCAAGTACCAAAGTACAGCTTTTCAAGAATGATCACAACTGGATCAACCACCATCGTTCAACAGATACAACAAATCTACCTTAATGAGTCTTCTAATCGGTATGAAAAGAAATAATGTGGTCAAACGGCAATCAGTGGAGATATCCATGAATATATTCCAGGACTGGAATGTGAAACCGCCTTGAAATAGGATTGAAATCCGCGTGTTCAATAATCGGCTCGATACCCATGGAACGGATCAAGCCATAAAATGTCCTGGTTGTGCAAGCACAACGATCGATTCAGGCTTAAGTTATTCCATTCTTGTTGATAGTCGGCACCACCCGTTGATGGCAGTTCGACAGTATGGCGATTTCATAATAAATTTCATTTCTGGTTCCATGTTTAGATGGTTTTATAAACTATAATTCAAGTGTAGATATATACCTTCTCAATATTTCAGGGAAGATACAAAGTTGTTTGGGAGAATTGGATGAGGTTAAGAGCAACAGCTGAAGCACCAGCCAACCTTGCTTTCGTTAAATACTGGGGCAAGCGGGATGCTGAATTACGTATTCCCACCAATAACTCGATTTCAGCAAATCTCAGTAATGCTGTAACGATCACAAGCGTGGAATTTGATGCCAACCTTGAAGAGGACCAGGTCAGTATTGCTGAAGATAAAACTCCGCCAGGTACGGATTTCTCCAGAAGGATTTTTCGTCACATCGATCGAATGCGAAGGGATGCAGGCATCAATCTGAAAGCTGATGTCCACACCCGGAATACATTTCCAACAGGGGTGGGGATCGCATCCTCTGCCTCCGGGTTCGCCG
Source organism: Chloroflexota bacterium (assembly GCA_043826315.1). Taxonomy (GTDB): domain Bacteria; phylum Chloroflexota; class Anaerolineae; order Anaerolineales; family Villigracilaceae; genus UBA12087. Next base: position 4,443 of record JBDRQK010000258.1, on the reverse strand, counting down.
CCCTGACGGTGGCAACATGTGCAGCCCTGGATTTGGATTATTCCGAAAAAGAACTGTCGGAAATAGCTCGCCTCGGTTCAGGTTCTGCCTGTCGCTCCATCCCGGATGGGTTTACCGAATGGATCGCTTCCGACCCGGACAATCATTCTTATGCCCTCCAGATCGCTCCCCCTGGGCACTGGGATATCAGCATTGTTACCGTTGTGGTTTCCAAAGAAGCGAAACAACTTTCGTCCACTTCCGGTCATGCCTTGGCGCTGGCATCCCCTTTCTTTAAAGCCCGACTTGAAACCCTGCCCATGAGACTCGATAAAGTCCGGTCAGCCATATTGGACCGGAATTTCGAAACATTTGGACGTGAGGTTGAAATGGAAGCGATCTCATTCCATTCCATTGCGATGACATCTCCCCTACCAGGTCCAGATGGCTGGCGATCCGGAGCCTATTACTGGCAACCAGAAAGCCTGGAATTGATACTCTATGTCCAGGAATGGCGTGAAAGTGGCTTGGGCGTATATTTCAGCCTGGATGCAGGTCCAAGTGTGCATCTCATTTGCCAGAATAGGGACCTCGACCAGGTTATTTCTGCAGTGCACGAGGTCGAGCAGAGAAGACAAGAACGAAAATGGGATCTCCTGGTCAATAAGCCTGCAATGGGAGCCCATCTCATCACTGAAGATGCCCATGCATAGTTTTTTGATAGTCTTATGAAGATCAAAACTTCCGCTCCCGGTAAATTAATGTTGTTTGGAGAACATGCAGTTATCCACCAGCACCCATGCCTGGTAACTGCCGTGGATCTACGCATCCAGGTTTCCATTGAGAAGATCGAGACACCCATGATCTTTATTGAAACTCCCAGGCTTCACGAACGAGGCCAGGATTATTCTCTTTCCATAAATGATCTATTCAATGATCAGCAATTACATCCTCAAACGAAGTTCATCGTCGCTTCCATCCGAAAAGTTTTCTCCAAGTACAATCTTCATCATGGCTTGAGAATCCAGACTTCCGGTCCACTTAATAGTTATGGCTTGGGAAGTTCGTCAGCAGTCACAGTTGCGACCATTTATGCTCTCATAAATTTGTTTGAAATTGTCCTGAATAAACAAAGGTTATTTGACCTTGCTTATTCAGCAGTTTTGGAAGTGCAACACTTAGGTTCAGGTTTTGATGTTGCTTCAGCCATATACGGGGAAACTTTATTCTACACCCCTGGACAAGAAGTTGAGATCCTCCCTCTGGAACAGCTACCCATTGTAATGGCATATTCCGGTGCAAAGGTCAGCACAACCAGATTAGTGGAGGAAGTTGAGCAATTACGCAGCCAATTTCCAGAAATAATCGATCCCGTATTCAAGTCCATTGGGAATATTGCCACAAGTGCCAGATATGCAATTCTCCAAAACAATTGGTCAACTGCCGGAAAATTGGCGAATATCAACCAGGGTTTACTGGAAAGCCTGGGAGTCAGCACTCCCAGCCTGCAAAAACCCATCATGGCTGCCCGGAAATCCGGCTCATTTGGAGCAAAACTTTCGGGCGCTGGAGGGGGAGATTGCATGTTCGCGATCATTTCTCAGGAAACCAGGTCAAAGGTCGAGGCGGCAATCGAAAACAGTGGTGCACAAGTACTCCATTTTGCAGCAAATGTGGAAGGTGTCAGGTTGGAAATTGAGCACCTCTGAGACAAATTATAGTTTTTTTGATTTTGATAATACAATCTATAAAGGTCAAAGTTGTTATTTACTCCTGGATTTTTCAACTTACCTGGAAGCAAATGGTTTTTTTGATTCAATAGAATTTAATAATCTAAAATCCCTCTTTACATCCTATCATCAAGACAGAATCAACCGGCATGATTTCAGTGTGCTGGTCGTTGATACTTATTATCGCGGTTTATACAACTGCTCTGAAGAGGAAATAAATAACCAGGCGATCCATTATTGGAATGCTATTCAGGATGATGCCTGGTTTCCATATACGATCCCATTGCTGAAATTAATCAATACTAGAACCACTTCCATATTAGTTTCAGGGTCGCCTTTCGAAGTTCTCCAGGTAATTTACAAATCCTTGGGATTCAAAGAACTTCATGCCTCCAAAGGTATCATTCAAAATGGTGTTTACACCGGACAAACAGAACGGGAAATGGCTTCATATTCAGCAAAATCAAAATTAATGTTGAGTCTATCGGAAGATTTGTCTTTTAACCCTGGAACCTCTTTTGCTTTTGGTGATTCTGAAAGTGATTTTCCTCTTCTCATGTCTGTTGACCCTCGCAATGCTTATCTCTTGGGCGCGAATGCCAATCTGAAACCACAAGGTTTGGATCCTGACTGGAATCTTCTAAAGGATGAAAACGAAATTCTGAATAAGGTTAATTCACGAATAAAAACAATATTCCCGGAATGGTCTTAGGATCTTTCCCTTGATCTTCCCAATCCTATCTTTGGGCTATGGTAAGATTAAGTTTGATCAAAATTCCAAACATTTCAGATCAATTGGATGACTTCCAACCAGATATAACAAGAGCCCCTGACATATGAAAATCAAAATAGCCCTTGCCCAAATAAATACCCGTTTAGGCGACCTTTCATCAAATCTGGAACATCATCTTTCAATCGCCAGCGAAGCATGTCAGAATAATGCAGATTTGGTCGTATTCCCCGAGCTCTCATTAACCGGTTATTCACTTCAAGATCTTGTGCCGCAAGTTGCGATTCGACCTTCAAAAGAAGAACCTCTATTCAAACAACTTCTGCATGCCAGCCTGGAAATTGACATGGTGGTAGGTTTTGTTGAAGAGGATGCACGTCATCGTTTCTATATTGCTGCCGCGTATATTTCCAAAGGGGAAATTGTTCATATTCACCGAAAAGTTCATTTGCCAACTTATGGTATTTTTGATGAAAAGCGTTTTTTGGCTGCCGGCAACACCTTCCGAGCTTTTGACACGCGATTTGGTCGGATTGGTCTATTGATATGCGAAGATTTCTGGCATGTCTCATCTCCATATTTACTCTGGCAGGATGGAGCGGACATATTCCTATTACAATCTGCATCACCCGGGCGAGGAGTCACGGATGAGAATATTGGATCTGCAGATTGGGTTGAAACCGTTAATCGTTCTTATGCCGGTTTATTTACTGCATTTTTTGCACATTCCAATCGTGTTGGTTTTGAAGATGGGCTATACTTTTGGGGAGGTGCGACTCTTTTCGACCCGGATGGGAAGTTGGTAGCCATGGGTCCTTATGATCAAGAATCCATAACATATGCTGAAATGGATCTAAGCCAATTAAGACGAACCCGAACTCGTTTACCCTTATTAAGAGATGAACGCCCGGAGATCGTTTTACATGAGCTTGGAAGGATATTAAAACATGATTGACCTTACCATAAACTGTGGTCTTGTTCGAAATATTCTCGTCCGTTTTATCCATAGTGAAATCACCCGCACTGGCTATCAACGTGCGGTCATTAATCTTTCTGGTGGAATTGATTCGGCCGTCTCTTGTGTATTGGCATCCGAAGCGCTAGGACCAGAAAATGTGCTGGCGATTCGGCTCCCTTACAAGACATCCTCACCAGATTCTCTTGAACACGCCCAATTATTGATTGATCAGTTGGGTATTCAGTCAATCACCATCCCGATAAGCAATATGGTTGATCCGCTGATAGGTCGTTTTCCGGAGATGACCAAAACCCGCAAAGGAAATATCATGGCCCGGGTGCGGATGATCATTGCTTATGATCAATCTGAAGAATTTCATGGACTGGTTGTTGGCACAGGTAATAAGACTGAAATCCTTTTGGGTTATACCACCCTGTTTGGCGATTCGGCTTGTGCACTTAATCCGATCGGTGATCTTTATAAGACACAGGTCAGGCAATTGGCAAGAGATTTACATATTCCACAGGTGATCATTGACAAACCTCCTTCAGCCGATCTTTGGCAGGGGCAGACAGACGAGTCGGAGTTGGGTTTCACATATGAAAAAGTCGATCAATTACTTTACCTGCTTGTTGATCAACGTTATCAAATCTCTGACTGCATCCAGGAAGGATTTGAAGAAGAATTTATCAAAGCAGTTACTGATCGTGTGCAACTTTACCAATTTAAGCGAACTCAACCGCCACTCGCCAAAATCAGCAGTCGAACGGTCGGTGCAGATTTCTTATACTTTAGAGATTGGGGAACTTAAGTTACGCCAAGGCAACTGGCACCCAGACTACTATCTGAAAAATTTATTGTTTGTTGAGAATAACAAATACGGGTCAGTGTTAAACTCGTAAACAGCTAAATAACCTGATGCATCTTCACATCCCACCGTCTCTTCATCACCACAAATTTCGCCTCATCTGGCTTGGCATGTTGATTTCCATTGCCGGCTCACAGATGCAAGTTTCTGCCATTCACTGGCATATTCGTGAACTGAC
>JBDRQK010000257.1:0-4980 GCA_043826315.1 Chloroflexota bacterium | reverse complement strand
GCGGGCATGGTTTTACACCCTTTGAACAGGACCGCCACGCCAACATGCTGGAAGCCGTCCAGGATTGCCAGATCTGATTGGCGCGCGGCATGGGTTCGGGAGCGTATTTCAGCATGGAAAAAGCTGGCATCCGCCCAGTTTTGACCAGCATGGTTAATATCGATGAGGCCGCTTTGGAAGCCGCAGCCGGGACGATCGTGGATCACAAAGAAAAACTACATTAGGAGACTGGTTGGCATGTTGATCGAGGATTATGATCTTAAAGTATATACACCAGCCTGTGATCCTGGGTTGGTGAGATTTGCTGCAAGGGCACGTTTAACTGTTGACATCTCCGAGGAATTGCCATATCTCAATGCAAGCCTGCTGGGTGCAACCTATTATCCAGGAGCCAAGGCACTGACCTGGATAAAAGAGGAACACAGCGTTGCCTTCCATCCCTTTGAAATTGACATCAGCAATTTGGAAGACCGGAATTGTGCAGAGCAGGAAATACAGGAACTGATCGACCTGGTCAACCAGACCTGGGAGAAGCGGTCAGGACCTGCGGCGGGTACGATACGCTTTGACATTTACTAACAGTGCTTTTATCAGAAGCGCTCTAACCAGCCTTCTTGCCCCCCTCCCAGCCTCCCCCAAATTCCAAAAACGTGAAATTTAGGGGAGGGGTTTCTAAGGATTTTAATACAGACAGGAACCTTCCCGCCAAGAGCAAGCGGGACTTTCTGGACGATAGAGTTTGCAGCTGTGGGTGATATCTAGCAGGTATTATCATCATTTAAAAGACAGGATCATGTTGTACTTATATAAGCCAAGACCTTTATGCATGCCAGGTTTGAGCAGCCTGGAAAACAACAAGGGTTCTTTTGAAAGAGATCATAAGGTGCTTAGAAAATCCACAGGCTGTAAAACAGACAAAAGAGCAGGTTGGTAATCTTTGACATTGCGAGTGATCAAACAGTCTGCCTTACATTGCATAGCCGATATCATCTGGACTGCGTCTTTGAAATCGCGATAGTCAAGATTAAGCGCTTGTTCGATCGTACTCTGGTCAACAGGAGCAATTTTGATAAATTGCAGTATATTGGTGATCGTCGCGCGAGCTTCCGCGGCTGACCTGTCTTTCTTTATCAGGTAGAACAGGGTTGTGAGGCTGTGAGCTGCCATATAGCCCTTTACCCGGCCAGTCTCGACGGCTGCCAACAGATGAGCAGAGGTTTCAAAGAAGGGTTCTCTTTTCTGGAGGACATCCAGGATAATATTTATATCAACCAGAACAATGGGCTTATTTGACATATTTGTCTTCCAGGTGCTGTTTGTAATCTTGCACAGATACATCCTGGGACAATGTACCGCTCAAGCGTCGCACAATGGGGGCATTACTCAACATCTCCTGGGCGGGAATGTGACGAAGGTAGGCTTCGATCAGGGCGGTCAGAGTCGTGTTGTTTTGAGCGGCATAGCGTTTGATGTTTTCCAATAGATCGCGTGGTACGCGCACCGTTAATTTTGTTTCTTGCATGGTTGTTCTCCTGCCGTACATAATAACATCTATTTGTACGGCTGTCAAGCAACACTGACCGACACCCTACGGTTTTCTCAAAGTTCAAATTTCGAATAACCCCACCCCCTGCCCCCTCCCAAGGGAGGGGGGAAGTTTTTCTCTTGGGGTGTAAACGTATGGCTAAGCCATACGTTTACACCCCAAACCCCGACTTTGAGAAAACCCTACCGACACCCCAATGCCAGCAGAGTCTGCCACGCTAAAATCGTGCAGAGCGACCGTACTAACTGCGTTTGCGGCTGTGAGCCAGGTAGAAGCGGTCGGGATCGCGCCGGAAGGCTTCCAGGCAGAACTCGGTGCAGAAGTAGATGGTGCGCCCCTTATAAGAGGCACTTAGTTGACCTTCCAGGTTGCTGGTGATGCGCCGATTACAGACGGTCATGGGTCCATCCCAGGGTTCTTCCTTTGGGTCGGGGATGCGTCCGCGTTGAATGGCTTTATCTCCAAAGCGCTCTTTAAGGTCATCCAAAGTGGCTTCCAGCTTACGAGCCTTCTCGGAACCATTGTCCCACAATAAGAGCTGGCGGAGTGGTTCCCCCAACCCGCTGACAGCGACGCCGATCAGGCGAACAGACCTGCCGGAGGCGCGCACCTTACCCAACAACGTCAAGGCTGCGCTGGCGATCTCGTCATCGCTGTTGGTCGGGCTTTCCAGGCGAGCCTGGCGCGTCAGGCTGGTAAAATCCGGCCAGCGCAGCTTGATTCGCACAGTGTTACCCGCCAATCCGGAGCTGCGCAAGCGGCGACCGACCTGGGCTGAAAGCTCACGAACCTTGCGAGTCAACACCTGGTCATCGCGCACATCGCGCACAAATGTGGTCTCCTGACTGACAGATTTAACCTCGTGGCTGCTTTTAACCGGGCGATCATCCAGACCGCGCGCGTGGCGGGATAATTCGAGTCCATTCTCACCAAAGCGCTTGACAAGGTCGGCTTCAGGCCATGCAGCCAGAGCGCCAATGGTATGAATACCCATTTCTGCCAGGCGGGCGCTAGTCTTGGGACCCACCCCCCAGAGCATATCGGTCGGCAGGGGTGCCATGAAAGCAGCTTCCTGTCCGGGCGGGACGATTGTGATGGCACAAGGGGAGGTGTTTCCCCGGGCAGCTTTCTTGCCGACATCGTTGGCGATCTTGGCAACCAGTTTGCTGGTGGCAACACCAAGCGAGGTGGGCAATTTCAATTCATCCAAAATTTGGGTTTGCAGACGACGGGCAATGCTTTCCCCCGAATCCGGAAGATCACTAACATCCAGGAAGGCTTCATCGATGGAAACGATCTCGACCAGTCCACTGATGCCTTCAAGGCGTTCCATGACCTGTTTGGAGGCTTCACTGTAGGCTCGATGGTGACCCGGCAGGATGACCAGCTCCGGGCAGAGACGGATGGCCTGTGCCATGGGCATGGCTGAGTGGATACCCAGTCTACGGGCGGCGTAGGAGCAGGAAGCCACCACGCCGCGCTGATCCGGACGACCGCCGACGGCGAACGGTTTTCCCCGCAAGCCGGGGTTACTCAGCTCTTCTACCGAACAGAAGAAGGCATCCAGATCGAGATGCAGGATCTTAGGCGGCATGTTTCCTCCCTGTAGGTTGGGTGGATTTTTGATTAGATCAGACTGGCGACGTTCTACACCTTATTCCCGGCGTGGTTTGGAAACAATGCGGATGGGTGTGCCCATGAATCCATATTCTTCACGGAGACAATTTTCCAGGTAACGCCGATAGGAGAAGTGCATCAGCTTGGTATCATTCACATACAGCATGAAGGTGGGCGGATCGCTGCGCACCTGTGTGGCGTAGTAGATCTTCAGACTTCTGCCGGCATGCGAGGGGGCGTGATGCTTATCCTGGGCATTACGCAGGACTTTGTTCAGGCTGGAGGTGGAGATGCGCCTGACCCGTTCTTCCTGAACCCGCAATGCCAACGGCAGCACCTGGTCGACGCGCTGCCCGGTGAGAGCAGAAATGAACAGGATGGGGACGTAGTCCAGAAACTGTAGTTCCTGGCGGACATGGGCGGTATAGGCTTCAAAGGTATAGCTGTCCTTTTCAATTGCATCCCACTTATTGACCAGCACCACGGTGCTTTTCCAGGCATCCAGTACAAAACCGGCGATATGGGTATCCTGGGCGGTGATACCGGCTTCGGCATCGATCATGAGCAGTGCCACATCAGCCCGTTCGATGGCTTTAAAGGCACGCAAGACGCTGTATCTTTCGACCCCCGGGTCGATCTTGCCGCGGCGGCGAATACCTGCTGTGTCTATCAACGTGACCGGGAACCCCTCGAATTCCATGTGGGTGTCGATCGCATCGCGGGTCGTGCCGGGAATTGGGCTGACAATGGAGCGCTCGCTGCCTGCCAGGCGGTTGAGCAGGCTGGACTTTCCGGCATTGGGTTTGCCAACAATGGCAAGTTTGACGGATTCGTCCTCTTCTTCCTCCGGCTGGGCGGTGAAAGAAGCCACAAGGGCATCCAGCATATCCCCGGTGCCGATGCCATGCGAGGCCGAAATGGCATACGGTTCGCCCATCCCCAACTCATAGAATTGGGCAGCTTCGGCGCGGCGGTTGGCACTCTCGCATTTGTTGACCACCAGCAGGATGGGCGGCCAGAGCTTTCCATCGACCAATCTCTGGTGACGGCGCAGGATCTCAGCTACTTCACGGTCTGGCGCCGTGACCCCGACCGACCCATCGGTGAGCAGCAGAACAGCATCTGAATCCAGGATGGCTACTTCCGCCTGGGTGCGGATCTGCTCGATAAAATCGGATGATCCGATGGACAGGGGAGCTTTTCCGCCATGCCGGGGGTCGATGCCACCCGTATCGATAATATCGAAGGAAATACCATTCCAGTCTGTTTCGGCAAAGATACGATCACGCGTGGTGCCGGGTGTATCATCCACAATTGCAAGGCGTTCACCTGCCAGGCGATTAAACAAGGTGCTTTTGCCGACATTCGGGCGGCCTACCAGGGCAACGATTGGTTTTGACATTCTTCCTGTTCCTGAACGACTAAAAAAATTTTCTTGAAATATCCATTGTTGGGTTTCGCTCTTCAATTTGATGGTCTCGCCGGTGCCTGAATCGCTCAACCCAACCTACTCGAGCTTCTTTTTTATTTGTTGGGTTCGCTATTCAGCTTGATCGTTTTGCCGGTGCCAGAATCGCTCAACCCAACCTACTCGATCTTCTATTTTATTGGGTTCGCTATTCAGCTTGATGATTTTACCAATGCCAGAATCGCTCAACCCAATTTGATCGATGTTCTTTTCACGGGAGGTCATTCTCAAGGTTTGGGTGTGGCAACGCCTTTGCGGATGATCACTTCGACCGTGCCGGGTTGAATGGTTTCAACGCGGATCCCGGATACCATGATGGTAACGATCGGCGTCAACTGGTAGGTTCCTT
>JBDRQK010000256.1:0-6191 GCA_043826315.1 Chloroflexota bacterium | reverse complement strand
CCGGGTTGGGACTGGTCTGTGGAGAAGTTCTATCACCATTGGTTCGCCGGAGATAAACACATGCTCGGACTGATCGAAGAACTCGGTTGGAGCGACAAGGTGCTCTTCCCGCGTCCTTTCACCGTCATGCTTCACAAAGGCAAATGGTACCCGTTCGATTCGATCCTGAAGGCCATCCTGTTTCCCGGCCTGGGATGGGGTTTGAACAAGATCCGCTTTGGGTTGGTCGGACTTTATCTGCGCCTGACCAACAACTGGCAGCAGTTCGAAAAAGTGAGCGTGGATGCCTGGATGCGCAAGTGGGCGGGAGAGAAGGTCTACCGACTGATGTGGGAGCCGCTGGTCATCGGCAAGTTCGGGGAAAAGTATTACCAGCAGGTTAACATGGCCTGGATGTGGGCACGCATCAAAGCACGTACCACCCGCCTAGGCACCTTCGAAGGCGGCTTTCAGAATTTTGCTGATATGTTCGCCAATCGATTGCAGGCAATGTGTGTGGACTTGCGTTATTCAACACGCATCTCCCGCATCTCACCACAAATCGAGGGCGGCGGGTTGCTAATTGCAACTGAGACTGGCAGCCAAGTCTTCGAGCGCGTACTGGTGACCAGCTCACCTTCCAGCCTGGCCAGACTTGCCCCGGACCTGCCCGAAAATTACCTAAAAAACCTGCTTGAACTCAAGAGCATGGCAGCCTTGGTGATGGTCTTTTCGCTCAAACATCAGCTTTCCAGGCAGGGTTACTACTGGTTCAACCTGCCCAAGAATGAAGATTTTCCATGCCTGGCCCTGGTGGAACACACCAACTATGTCTCCCCCGAACATTTCGGCGGAGAGCATATCGTCTACATGGGTGATTACCTCGAACCGGACCACCCTAATTTCAAGCTCAGCCAGGCGGAACTTCTTGAGCGTTTCCTACCCGGGCTGAAACGCATCAACCCGGATTTCCAACCGGGCTGGATCAACAAGACCTGGTTATTTTCAACCAAGTATGCCCAACCCGTGCCTTTGGTGAACCACTCTGCCAATATCCCTGCCATCCAGACTCCCCTGACGGGGTTGTTCTTCGCCAGCATGAGCCAGGTATACCCCTGGGATAGGGGCACCAACTTCGCAGTTGAGATCGGCCGCCGGGCAGCCGCCATGATGATGGAGTAAAAACACAGCCTCCCGACGGCCCTATTTCACCAGTCATTCCCCTCACCTTGGAACCCAGGGTGTAAGTTTGATCGTCATCGTATTCCGCATAAATAATAGATATCTTCATTGATGGATTTTCAAATTATTCAGCCAATGCTATGCAAATTTCTCTTAAATCAATCGGGACCAATCGCATGAATAAGAGGTCCGCAATTTTTATTCCAGTCATTTTTCTATTACTATCATGCAGCCTGATTAACCTGTCAGACCAGGGTGTAGTTGACGATCTCCCTGAGGAAACCATTGCCGTACATATCTCGTTGTCTGCTTTGACCACATCAGAACCCCTGCTATGCAATGACCCACAACCAGCTTTTGTTCTTGACCTGGAAGTGTTTCAGCCAAATGACCTGACTGAACCAACAGCCCGTATCCCCTTCCGGGATCCGATCTTTGGCACCTGCCTGGTGCGAGTGACCGATCGAAGAACAGACCTATCAAGCGGCGACCCTTCCGGTGGATTAAAGAACGAATATTCGCGCGTGCAATCCTTCAATGCAAACGACAGTTTAATCATGGTGCGTAGTACGGAAGCAAACTGGTACCTTTATGATGCGAAGAATTTTCAACCGTTCGGCCAGGTTCCGATTGCAATTGATCCACGCTGGGACCCGGTAGATCCTGCTGTGCTATATTTCAGCGCAGAGACTCGCCTGATGAAATACAATGTGGAAACCGGCTCCATCCAGACTGTCCATGATTTCGCAAGCGATTTCCCCGGGTACACACTCGTTGATGTCTCAACCCGGTATGAGGGCAGTCCCTCACTGGATGGACGCTACTGGGGAATGATGGCACAGGACGAGAATTGGGAACCGGTCGCCTTGCTAGTATATGATATGCAAGAAGACAGGTTGATCGCTTCCCGTGATCTGGATAATGTCCATGGATTGGATTCTGTCACAATCAGCCCCCTTGGCACTTATTTCCTGGCATATTTTGATCATTGCGAATCGGGTCTGGGTAGTGATAATCTTGCCTGTGGCCTCATGGTATATGGTCGTGATCTTCAGAATGGGCGGGGTATGGTCAGGGCGATCGGTCACTCCGACCTGGCACTAGATGCCGAAGGACGCGAGGTAGTGGTTTTTCAAGATGTTGATCATGACACGATTTCCATGCTTGACCTGGAAACTGGTCAATCGATCCCGCTATACCCGATAGATTTTTCCTTCACCGGCATCGGGTTGCATTTCTCAGGTCAATCGTATAACATGCCCGGATGGATCGTGGTTTCAACCCATGATGGGGATATTTCAAGTCATACATGGATGGATGACCAGGTTTTTGCCCTTGAACTCAAAGCGAATGGTCGGGTTGTTCACCTGGCTCATACCCACTCCCTGGTGGATGAAAACCAGGAGCATGATTACTGGTCTGAGCCGCAAGCCAGCGTTAACCGAGATTTCAGCAGGGTGTTGTTCACTTCCAATTGGGGACGCTCGGGAACTGATGAAACCGAGATGTACATCATTGAACTCCCCCAGAATTGGAACCAAAACCTGCCGTGAATTATGAAGGATGAACAAAGATATGAGAGCCAGATCGTACCTGGTTAATGGTGGGATTTATTATCGGGAAATGACAACAAAGAGCACTTGCATATTTCCAGACTTTAATCAATAATATCCTATCTTATCTTAACAATGACTGCAACTTGCTTAAAAAATCCTCCTATTTATGCATGCTTACATGGGGAGGATCATATTTACCAACTTAACAACCTTTTTGACTGGCAGCATTTTGGAGTGGATCATTTTCTTGGAAAACTGCCTGAAGGAGAGCGATGATTAATAACCAGGAAGGATACAATAAAGGACCAAATCGGAGAAATATGCGGGGTATGCTGTTCATTCTGTGCCTGGCATTCAGTGTGATCGCCTGCAACCTGCCGATGAATATCAGAGTCGTTCCTTATTACACACCATCCCAGGCCATAGCCAACACAGACACCCCGCTTGCCGTGCAGACCTCCGCTCCAATCGCAACCCTGACCGCCACAATGACAGCCAGCCCGACCCCCACAGACACCGAAACAGCGACACCCAGCGAGACGCCGACCGCCACCATAACCTTGATCCCAACCGTCTCCAATCCGGAGGGTACCGTCCTGGAGCAGGCTAACTGCCGCTATGGACCTGGTTCTGCTTACCTGTTCGAATGGGGTCTCTACCCCGGCGACCAGGTCAAGATCCTCAACCGCAACTGGGACGGCTCCTGGCTGGACGTCAAACCAGAAACTTATAAAAGTGAATGCTGGGTAAGTAAGAACCTGCTGGAGACGCGCGGCAACCTGGACAACCTGGTTTTCTACGTGCCTCCACTGCCATTTGTGACCATCAAGCTGTATGAACCAGCTCACTGGGTTACCGCAACCCGGGACGGCGACCTGGTCACCGTGGACTGGGAGGCGATCTGGATGACCGAGGACGACGACCGTGGCTACCTGATCGAAGCCTGGGTGTGCCTGAATACCCAGCTGGTCTTCCAGGCTACCGATTACCACCCCTGGACTACCACGCGTGCCATTATCCGTGACGAAGCTGGCTGCGCAGAACCTTCCAGCGCCCGTTTTTATACTGTCGAAAAGCATGGTTACATGGTACCCTGGAAGGATATCATCTGGCCTCAGCATTAGAAAGATCATGCCGGAACACCTGGGGCACTCAGAGACAAGTCTGATCTTGTAAACCTACCCGCATGTGTTTCCATCCATGCAGGAAGAAGCTGCCGAAAAGATGGATGAGATCCAGGTGCCGATCGATAGAAATTTTATTTTGAATAAGGCCAAAGAACATTCAACGATATAAGAAGATACTTGTAACCAAAATAATTTTGAACCTACCTTAATTTGGGATGCAGAACGAAAATAGAAAAAAAGAGACTCCTTTTCAGGAGCCTCTTTTTTGCCTAATTGCAGGGGTGAATTCGGTGGAGAACCGCTATATTGTGAGCCCGGCTGGAGTCCGATGCCCCTTTGAGGTACATACCGGCGGTCAAGCGTACATTCTGGGTTAAAGCCAACCTGGAACCAATATTAACTGATTTTGCGTGTGGCTGTTAACCCAGGCTGCGGGGAGGCTAAGCGGCGGAAAGGAGCAACGTCCGCTGGAGCCGGTGTCAGGCATTCTTATCCTGTATGTTCAAGAGCGCATTTTGGACAACCGAGTTGATAAACTCGCTTTTACCATTTGAATAAGCCTCCCGATCCTTACGAAAGCGAACAGCCAATTCTTTTTTCAATTCCGCATATTGCGCTGCAATGGCTGGATCGGCACGCAATTGATCACGGAAGATCAAATGACGATGCCAGTTCCCGGTGCCAATTTCGAACATGTGAACATGGACAACAGTACGCTGCTCGATCGAGAGCTTAAAATAGAATCTTCCAGGAATGCCGTATTCTCCAAAATACCCATAGCCCAGTTGTTTTATTGGCTCAATTGTCTTCAAGCCGTCTTGGTATGAATCCAACCCAGGCATGAGATCGAGAATTGGCTTGGCAGGCATACCAGGTATGGCAGTACTGCCAATATGCTCAACAATTTTAACAATGCCTTCGCAAGCAGTCTTTATGCGTCTTGCTTCCAATTCAAACAATTCAGGCCATTCAGAATTGTAAGGAACGATCTCAATTAATTTATCAGCGGTTCCCAGATTTTTCCACATCATCATAAGAAACACCCAACAAGTGGATATGCATCAAAAATGCTGTATAACAATTCAATTCTTAATTTTATTATTTTGATTGTTATTAAAATCAAGCTTATCGAGGCTTGATCTTGGTTTATTTTATGTTTTAATTGTTTTTGGATGAAAAAGTGGGCCCGGCTGGAGTCGAACCAGCGATCAAACGATTATGAGTCGTCTGCTCTAACCACTGAGCTACGGGCCCGAAGGCAGGGCTATTATAGCATTATTTTAAAGGGAAGCTCTAAATTTCTGAACCCTGTTTTTGCAACCTGATGAGATCATCCCTACTCACCAGCCTTTGAATTCTTGGGCTCCACCTTTCTCCCCCTCAAATTCCGCCATGCTTTGGCGGTAACTGCACAAGGCGCAATCCTCAGCAGAGGTGGGGGGATGCGGGGAGTCCAAGACAGCCATCACTTCGCCCAAAAATGCCAGGAAGCCCGTATCCTCACGCGGCACATCCATCCAGGTGGTGCGGGTGATGAAAGCCGCTTCTTCTCTGGAAACCAGTTCATAACGCTGCGGGGTGATAATAAATAACCCCAGGCGAGTGATGGGAGCAAAGCTCAGCGCGCCGGGAGCCGGGTTTTCGAGTGCATATGCATAAGCCGATAGCTGCCGGCTGTAGAAAGCAGCTTTTTCCGAGGAAGCATCGGAGGTCTTGTAATCGATGATGCCATAGGAGCCATCCTCAAAGGCGATGACTGCATCGAAGCGTCCACGGATGACACATTGCGAGGTCATGCCCGGGAAGAAGATAGGTATTGATTTGACCCATTTTTCCTTGTATTTAATCATTCCTACGGGCAGGTCGGGGGAGATTGCGGAGGTGGGTTTGCCCTGATAATAATTGCTGGTTAAATTACCCATCGTTCCAAACATACCCGGGAAGGGTCCCCGATAAATGATCTTGTGTTTCACTTTCATATAAAAACAGAATTTGCACCCGTCCCACAGAAAAGTGAGGTCGGATGGGCTCAATGTGTAAAGTTTCATCTCTTTTTCCTTCTTATCAAATCTTCTCAATTGTTACCCACCAGCAAATGATCGACATGTGTATTTTACAACAAGTTTATGATCAAGGATCAGCACTTGCAGAACAAAAAGAAACCACCCTGACCTTAAGGTGGCTTCTCAGGAAAAAGTTAAGGAGCGGGTAACGGGATTCGAACCCGTGTAGCCTGCTTGGAAGGCAGGTGCTCTGCCCCTGAGCTATACCCGCAATGTGTGCCTGATTTTACCGTGAGGTTTGCATACGGTCAAGCCGCAGCACGAATTGATCCAAAATCAGGTGC
>JBDRQK010000255.1:0-2414 GCA_043826315.1 Chloroflexota bacterium | reverse complement strand
TTTTACCATTCAATATTATGTTGTAGTGAAAGATGGCACAAAATAATAGGTTCCGGGAAATTTTAGAAGGAAAAATATGCCATACAATTTCTATTAAACATCACAATGGATATTTTACTGAGTGATCCTTGACCTGTTCACCTTTCAAGGAAGAAGAACTCTAAATGAAAATGACCGGCATTTTGATTAATATAGAGCCCATACGATTAGAAAATTAACACTTTCCACACATTCTCTTAAACAAATATTAATCCAGGTGATGTATAAATATGAATGGAAAAACCGAACTTACTTCAATAATTTTGATGGAAAATCATTTGTTTGATCAGGACAGGTGAAAATATGAGAAATCAACTTTCCAACAAAGTAATATTTGCGGGAGTGCTCATCATAACTGTAGGTTTAATCATCGCAGCAGCTCTTGGTGCAGGAACAACCTATTTTTATTTTCAAAAACAACTCAATAAGATCAATAACCAGCTGACGAGCCTGGAATTAATTGCCTCCACTCCACCAACTGGACAGATTGTGTCTGTAACCAATAACAATAATGATACTTCTGTAACAGCAGCCATTGAAAAGGTCAGCCCTGCAGTTGTAACTGTGGTGACAACAATACCCGGAGGGATGAGCTTCTTCGGTCCGACAGCAGATCAACAGGTAAGTGGGAGTGGGGTTATCATCTCTCCGGAGGGTTATATCCTGACCAACAACCATGTGATCGAATCTGGTACCGATTTCAATATCATCCTGGCCAATGGGACCAATATTCCTGCCACTCTGATCAGTGGGGATAAATTTTCCGACCTGGCTGTATTGAAAATTGATGGGAAAATGCCGGCCGTTGCAACTTTGGGAAATTCAGATCTCCTCAAACCGGGTGAAACTGTAGCCGCGATCGGTTCTCCATTGGGTGATTTTAAGAATACGGTTACAGTTGGGGTGATCAGTGCGACAGGCAGGATCCTGGATAGCGGAGATGGTTACCAACTGGAAGATATGATCCAGACAGATGCAGCCATCAATGAGGGAAACTCAGGTGGCCCGTTGATCAACCTATCCGGTGAAGTGATCGGAATTAATTCGATGATTGTGAGAAATTCAGGTTATGGAAATGCTGTTGCTGAAGGTTTGGGTTTCGCAATTCCATCCAACACTGCCAGGATCATCAGTGAACAAATCATCACCAACGGATCTTTCGCCAGACCCAATTTGGGAATAACCTGGCAAGCGATCAATCCATCCATTGCAAATCGTTACGGGCTGGGAACGGATTGGGGGGCGTATGTAACCGGTGTCACTTCCGGAGGTCCGGGAGATAAAGCAGGGATTCGGGAAGGTGACATAATTGTGCGTGTAGGTGAAGACGATATCAGCGAGACCTTATCTTTTGTAAACGCACTTTTTCGATATCAACCCGGTGACACCATCGAAGTCAAAATCCTGCGCAATGATAAAACAAGAATTTTGTCTATGACTCTTAATTGAAAAGGATTTGCTTAATTAACCGCAAGGTGGTCGGGAGGAGGACCCGTCCAACTTTGATTTGTTAAATTATATTCTTATTCAATTTTATTTTCGATTGTGCAAGAAAGCAAGCATATCCGAAACCTCCGTGAGTAAACCAGCTTTCCTGCTATAGAAGGCAATTCGAGCCTGCATGGTAGCACTGCAGGATCTCTGCCCGAAAGTTATCCACCTGAATAAGCCTCACCAGTTGTTGATTGTTAAATCCGTCTGTATGCATATCATGCTGAGATTGCCTGCGTTCTCGCCATCCATGCGCTGCCAGCATTGGGTTCAGCAGAAAGTGCTGTCCGCCTGCAGGTATATTGGATCGAATCCACCCAACAGATTATCCATTAAATCTATTTTCATTTAGGGTGGAGATATGATATAACAACAGCAAAACTGAGCCTTAATTTCCTGAGAGATCTGCAATGATTCTGGACCTTTTGCTTCCTTGATCTCTTCCAGGATTTAATTGTTGTAAAAGGATTCTTGTATGCATCTAACGGTCATCATCCCGGTCTATAATGAAAAATCAACCATCCTTGAAATCGTAAATAGGGTGCTGGCAACAGGCTTGGCTTTTGAAATTCTTATTATTGATGATGGTTCGCAGGACGGTACACGTGAGGTCCTCAGGCAATTTGAGGGATCTGAAATTGTACATGTCATCCTCCATTCAAAGAATATGGGAAAGGGCGCGGCAGTTCAAACTGGCATTCAACAGGCAAGCGGGGATGTCCTGCTCATTCAAGATGCAGATTTGGAATATGACCCCAAGGAATATCCCAAATTACTCAAACCCATTGAAGAGGGCAAGGCAGATGTTGTCTATGGTTCGCGGTTCCTGGGGGCGGAACGAAGACCTATCCTCTATTGGAACATGGTTGCCAACAAGATCCTTA
>JBDRQK010000254.1:0-9629 GCA_043826315.1 Chloroflexota bacterium | reverse complement strand
TTACCCTGGGTGCCGTTCATGATGATCTTCATTTTTTCCGGTGAGATGGTATGTACCGGTGCATCCAGATCGATCTTGAAGTGTTTGGCTGCACCTTCCAGGCTTTGCCAGTACCAACCACCTTCCTGGCGTGGACCGCTCAATTCGGACAGGACGATGGCGCCTTCGTTAAGAGAAAGGTCGGGATCGGGGATGAGCCGCTCGGGGTCGATCTCGAGCTTGCTGCCCAATCCCTGGCAATCCGGGCAAGCCCCGTGAGGCGTATTAAATGAAAAGGTGCGCGGTTCGATCTCGGGGATGCTGATGTTATGTTCCGGGCAGGCCAGGTGTTCGGAGAAATGGTATTCCTGGATCTCAGTCTTGCCATGCGGGGATTCATCCCCAAGCGGGAGGATCTGGATGGTGACGTAGCCATCTCCAAATTTGAGGGAGGTTTCCACCGAATCGGTCAGGCGGGTGCGGGCTGCGCCGGTATCACTTTCATCCTGCGCATGTGAAATGACCAGGCGGTCGACCACGGCTTCGATGGTGTGGATCTTATAACGGTCGATATTGATCTCATCTTCCAGGTTGAAGACCTGTCCATCCACGCGGGCGCGCACGAAACCGGCTTTGCGGATCTCTTCAAAGACAGCCTGGTAGGTACCCTTGCGGCCGCGCACCAGGGGAGCCAAAACCAGGATGCGGCTGCCTTCCGGCAGGGCTTCGATGGTTTCCACGATCTCCTGTGCGGATTGTTTAACCACCTCGCACCCGCAGATCGGGCAGTGCGGAATGCCGACGCGTGCAAACAGGAGCCGCAGGTAGTCATACACTTCGGTGACGGTGCCAACGGTGGAACGCGGGTTGTGGGAGGTGCCTTTCTGGTCGATGGAGACAGCCGGGGAAAGACCTTCGATAGTATCAACATCCGGTTTGTCCAGCTGACCCAGGAACTGGCGGGCATAGGCAGACAGCGATTCAACGTAGCGGCGCTGACCCTCTGCAAAAATGGTATCAAAAGCTAGGGAGGATTTTCCCGAGCCGGACAGACCGGTGATGACCACCAGCTTGTCGCGCGGGATCTCGACGGTAATATTTTTCAGGTTATGGGCACGGGCACCGACTACACGGATGACATCAGGGGACATTGGATTCACTTTCTGAGCAGAGAAGATCAGGTTTTAAGGCAATCTATAATTATACCAGTGAGGAATAAAGAATGACAGCGGACGATGGACCATTGAGGATAAATGCGAGCCCCAGCGCCCTTGTGCTGGGATTGGAGATAATCGCAGGGGAATGCTCCCTCGCCCAAAACGAATATGAGGAACGATGAGGAACGAATACGAATTATTAAAGCATGGCGTAGGTCGGATTTCCAAACCCGACGGACCGGGGTATTGATGGAGGTGGGGGATTGGGATGGTTGGTTTTGAAACCATCGGGGAGTGTGGGGCAACATAGGTATATTTTAGAACAAACGGGCTATTAATGCAATAGGCAAATTTGGAAATTGGTATAAATCAACCTGCCCCGAGCGCATTTGACGGGACAGGAAAAAAATGTTGATAGTACTTTGCGGTGCTATCCACCTGGAAATTATGATTAAGCCGATTATGTCTCGATCCTATCCGGCAGTTCGGTCTCGATCTCGCGGATGTTCTTGTTGAGGTAGGCAAACCCGCTGACCACCACTGCCACCAGGCCAGCCAGGACGAACATCAGGCCAATGCCGCGCCCGGGACCGGTTCCAAGCAGGCTACCCAGGAAGGTGTTGGCCAGCGCGCCGCCCTCCTGCATGAGCGGCTCGAAGATGAGATCTGCCAGGGGGCCGGAGATGATATAGGCCAGGGGCACCACGCATTGTGAAACCAGTGAGCGTACAGAGAAAACGCGTCCCTGGAGTTCGGCCGGAACCTTGGATTGCCAGATGGCCATGCTCGTGCCGGAAGCAATGGGGATGAAAAACAGCAGTATGAAAAAACCAACGCTGGGAAAGAAAGGGTTGGAGCCGACCCCGGCCAAGGCCAATCCCAGGACCGCCAGGGTGATGGCTCCGATCACCTTCGGAATGCGGCGGGTCTTCGGTCCACCCCAGACGGACATCAGAATGCCACCTGCCAGCATACCAACACCCATAACCGTCTGGATCGTACCCAGAACAGCAGCGGAATGTACAGCCAGGATGAGGGGATACATGAGCACCGTTGAGAAACTAAGCAGGAAGTTGACCATGGCATAATACAGTAATAAACCCATCAACCCGCCGCGCGAGCTGACGAATTTCCAGCCCAATACAAAGTCTTTTAAAGCGTTTTTCTTTTGACCATCATCAGCATCACTTAAAATTGGCTGCGGGATGCGTACAATCAAGAGCGGGGTCACCGCGATAAAAAATGTCGAGAGATCGATCAGGATGATACCTTTTAGGCCGATGGTCACGAACAATATTCCTGCCAGCAAAGGTGTAATGACGGAGCCAATTGCCTGTCCTGTCTGGATCATGCCGTTGGCGCGGGCAAAATCCTTCTTGGGGACCAGCATGGTTATGGAAGCCATGTAAGCCGGTTCCTGGAAGGCGGAAAAGATCGATGAAATGAATACAATGATGTAGATATGCCAGACTTGCAGATTTCCAAAGAATATTAAAAATGCCAGGGCAACGGTTCCAAGGGCGGCCCCGGTATCTGCCAGGATCATAATGATGCGCCTGTTCCAGCGGTCTGCCAGTGAACCGGCTAAAGGCATCATCAGCAAGCGCGGCAGATTACCGAACAAGACGGTCAGGGCAAATGGGGTGGCCTGACCGGTTTGCTGGTAGGTCCAGACTCCCAAGGCAAAACTTGAAAGCCCCGAACCCAGTATGGAAAATAACTGCCCAAGCCAGATCAATAAAAAGGTATGCATGCCTTTCCTGGTGGAAGTAGTTTCTTCCGGTTGCAAAGAATTATTCATTTAAACAGATCTCCTCAGAATAAAAACGGAGTGATTTTAATTATGGATAGGGATTATTCAGTGTATTCAAAACTGGGATAAAAAGCAATTGCCAATGCATAGTTCATTGCTCCTGGCTTCCCTGGTGTAACTTCGTGCTCAGAGAATTCTTTCAACAGGTTGAAAATCCGCTCCTTAAATTCTTCGGCGCGTTCATCCGAAATATAACGGACATCCCGTTTAAGCATCACTTGGCGCGGCTGCTCAGGCGCACCTTGATCCAGCTGGTCGAACCGGGTTTGCAGGCTGCGCATAAGATCTTCTCGGGTGGTATCCAAGGTTGATTTGACCAGTTCATAAAGAGCATCCTTGCCTTCATCGGTTGTTGAGCTCAGCAGGGAGGGTGCTATGTCAAAATGAGATGCGACCGTCTGAAAGGTCTTTTCGAGCATATTACCGACCTGGTTTGTTTCAACCACATGGATGAAACCGAATTTTTCCAGCATGTTGACATGATAGTAAAGTTTGCTGGGGGATAGTCCCAGCCTTCTGGCGACCTGTTTGACCGTGAGAGGTTCCAATGTGACTGCCTCCATGATCCTGGCACGTAAAGGGTCGGTGAGTACTTTGAGCGTCTCGCGGTCCTTGATCAATAAAATGTTCCCCATCGTTGTCTCTTTCATAAAAATTCCTTTGTTCAGTAAAATATATTTTAACTATAAAAAAATTTTAATAACCTTTTCCATTATTGTCAAGAGGTAACTATAATTTTTGATTTTCACTACTTTATGGCCCATAACCACGACAAAAGCCTAATTTTCAGATTGGAGATTCGTAGAAAATGCGATTTGTGGCAATTACCAGGATCGATAATTGAAGCTTAATAAGTGCCAATCTATTTAGAAGTTGGTGTATTGATGACTGTTCAGCTGAATACATTTTATCTTGATGGAGGGGAATATTATGTGGGGTTCTCGTTCAGATTGGAGCGAATGGAAGCTTGATAAATATGATAAAAATGGTAATATATATACTAATTAGTATTGAAATACTGGACTGGTATTTTGAGAATAAAGTGGAAAGGCGTTAAATACAAATCCGTTCCCATTAGATTCTCCAAAAAACCGTCCATAAATATGCTTGGTATCTCAAATTTGGCGGATTTTTCTTGAGAAGAACCATAAAGTGAAATACCCTAGATATTAATAAAAATCAATTCCCAATCCGGAAAACAACCCGATTGACAAAAAACTCAAGGTCATATTAAGGAAACTGTTTACATACCTAAACTCCTTACAAATCTGTAAGGAGAACCTTTCATCGGTGTAAAGAGTATGAGCAGACATTAATGATACGATGGATGCAGTATAGAAAAGGCAAACCTGTTAAAAAGCAGGGACGCAAAGTTACGGGTCTAAACGGAGATCTCTCCGCATGACCGCCGGACCGCCTCAACGATATTTTTTTAAGGACAAGAGCCTTGAGGCGAATTTTTACCTCACGGTTCTTTTTTTTAGGAATAGGTTGAAAATGAAAAACACAAAGATAGCCTCTCATAAAAAGCTGACCAAGAAAATTTCAAAGACTCTTCGGAGAGCGAGTTTATTTTGTGTTCTGTTTGTAACCGCTTTTTCGGTGGTAAATCCAGTCTCAGCCAGTGGATCCCTCAAGATAATGGAAGGCACCACCAATTTTTCAGCCTCCGTGAACCTGCAATATGAAGGTGAGACCACAGGTCAAGGGGATACAGCAACAATAAGCGCCGATGGTCTGACCCTTTTTAATGCAGTTCCCCCCTTGATCGTCAAGGTGGATAGCAATCCAGCAATGCAGGGAATCAAGGCAACTGCCAGCAATGCTGAAATACTTGCCTTTTCTTCCACAATGGGAGCCGAATTTGCGTTCACTTATAAGACTTCAGGACAGACTAACCCCTGGGGTCAGGTTTGCCAGGATATGCCTGCTGATGCAATCACAGCTTTTGAGACAGCTGGGTTGATCTGGTCCGGTATCATAGAATCTTCTGTACCGATATCAATCTCAGTATGCTGGTCGAATCTTGGATCGCCTAATATTCTTGGTTACTCGGGTGGACAACCTCTAAATCGGGATTTTCCTGGTGCTCCCCAGGCGAATACATGGTACCAGGGATCCCTGGCGAATGCTTTGGCGGGTACGGACCTTTTACCTCTCAGCTATGATGATTACATTACTTTTAACTCCATGTTTTCCTGGTATTTTAAAACGGATGGGAATACATCTCCGGGAACTTATGATCTCGTCTCTGTTGCTTTACATGAAATTGGGCATGGATTGAACTTTTCCGGGTCAGCCAATTACTCAGCTGGAAAGGGAAGCATAGGACGAGGGTACCCGGCATATCCAACGATATTTGATAAATATGTCGAAGATGCTGGAGGAACAAAGGTAACTTCATACCCCAATTTGTCTACTTCGCTCGGTTCACTTCTCACATCCAATAACGTGTGGTTCAACGGGGCTTATGCCAACGCAGCCAATGGAGGTTCACGCGTAAAGCTGTTTGCTCCTTCAAACTGGTCATCCGGATCAAGCTTCTCGCACCTGGATTACACGAGTTTTTCAGGAACAAGTAACAGCCTGATGGTTTATTCAATGGCATCTGGATCTTCGCAGCACAGCCCGGGTATGGTAACACAGGGAATCTTAAAAGACCTTGGCTGGGAATCAACTCCCCCAACCATTTCTGGTAATGTGGGTTCCGCAGGGGTTACATTGAATTATACGGATGGTTCGATCAAGTCGGTAACCAGCGATGAAACAGGTTCCTACTCGTTCAATGTCTCAAGCAACTGGAGTGGAACAGTAACTCCCATCAAGACAGGTACCATATTCTCTCCAGAAAACAGATCCTATACCAACATTAATATGTCCCAGGTTGACCAGGATTATTTGGCATCAGACGCCTATCAAACAATTTCTGGAAATGCAGGTGTTGCTGCAGCAACCATAAGTTTCACAGATGGCACTTCCCAGAGTGTTACCGCTGATGGTAACGGTGCATATTCAATTGATGTGTCTTATGGTTGGTCCGGGACTGTGACACCTGCCAAAGTCGGCTTTGCTTTTTCTGCGCAATCCAGGGATTATAACAATGTGGTCCATGACATTGGTTCCCAAGACTATTCGGCGATGGCAGTATTGGAAACCCCGCAGGATGTCGAGGCCAGTGATGGGCTCTTTGCTGATAAAGTCAGTGTGACCTGGACAGCCATACCTGGGATCACCACCTACAGGATCTACCGGGCTGAGAATCAAAAAAGTAGAAGGACTCTCCTGGGGACCATCCGATCCGGGGTTGTATATGAGGACAGACAAGCACTTCCCGGAGTCACTTATCGTTACTGGATAAGAGCCTGCACAGGTAGCGTCTGTGGTAGTTTCAGCAGACTCAATACCGGTTGGCGTCTATCCAATATTCCCACAGCTATCGCCCCCAGGGATCTGATCGCAAACACCAACCCCGTTTATACCTGGAGCAAAGTAGCCGAAGCTTCCCAGTATCAATTCCAGGTAATGCAAGGCACAAAGGTCATCTACAGGCTCAGGATCGCTTCCAGCAGATGTGAAAAAACAACCAACTGCAAAATCAGACCCAGGACAGTATTGGATTATTCAACTTATACCTGGAAAGTACGAGCCATGCTGAACGGGTCCTGGATGCCATTCAGTGCAGTGGAATCATTTACAACAACCAGGGAATAGATATCCGGAACCTGATCTTGAAAATAATTCCTCTTGAAAGGGTCAAAATTAGCTTTTTCGGAAAAAATAATCGAAAATGGATTTGATCGGGATATTTTGATCCGTAACCATTGGATGCGTTATGGCTTGTATAGCTTTGAATGCATCCAACCTGCTAGTTGCGACCGGTTATTAAGGCGAACCATGATATAATTACGTTTAGAAATCCAAAGATTGACGGTATTCAGGCGCCATTCCTTTTGCGGAGTTGGCGTCTTTAGTTCTATCCGCTAAATAAGGACTCTCTCGATTGGTGGGGTTTTGGGAGATGGTTCCAATTCATAAAGGAGACGTTGTGAGCTTTAAAATTGGCGACCCTGTCATGCACTGGACCTATGGCTTCGGAAGAATTGAAAAGCTGGAAGAACGCGAGTTATCCGGAAAGAAGACGCTTTATTATGCTGTCAAGTCGCACGATCTGACGATTTGGGTACCGGCTGATGACCATCTGGACAGCCGCCTGCGACCTCCGACTTCAGCAGCCGGGTTTGAAAAATTATTTAAGATCCTGACCGGGAGCGAGGAACCGCTTTCGGAAGACCGCCATGAACGCAAGACCTACCTGGTGGAACAACTCAAGGATGGAAGGGCTGAATCCCTGTGCAGGGTGATCCGTGATCTGATTGCTTACCAGAAGCACAAATCCTTGAATGAAAATGACCCGCATCTGCTGAAACGGGTGCAGAATGTGCTCCTGGGGGAGTGGGAATTCTCGCTTTCCATCCCATCCACACAGGCAGCCTCGGACCTGCATCGCATGCTGGATAAGCGCGGTACTGCCGGAGATTGAGGAGGCAGGATTGTATGCGCAGCTGATTGTGATGGACAAATAAAAATCCACCCTTTTGGGCGGAAGGATCAATGCGCTTGATATTTGTGTGAAATTTGACGCAGCATATGTCGTTGTGATCTTTGGCTCCACCAGATCCGATTAATCGCTCTTCCTCTTTATAAATCAGCCAATAAATAGTCCACATACTGGTGTCTTTCACCCAGAAAAACACTGGAGCGTTCTTTCAGATCATCCAACGAAAATTCGCTGGGAAATATGGAATTAAGGTCTGATTCTTCATAAAGGGGGAACAGGTTCAATAAGGATAGTGTGTAGAAAATTTCATCATCCACTTTAAATGTTTTCCTTTGTTCTATCCCCGATTCATTTGAAATTTGATCCAGATTTCTTTTCATGAGAAATAAATGAGGCGCAAAAAAGTTCCAGAACCGATCTGCAATACTTTTTATTTTCCCGGCATGCGAGGCTGGGAAGTATGCGGATAATAATTTAAAAATTGGGTCATAAGCAACCAGGTTGGAAAAGTTGTATTTATCGATCAATGTCGGGAAATAAAACATGTTGAGCAGCTTGTGAATGGAACTGGACAGATCCCGTAATATCTGCAAAGGTCGCACACATGCAGGCAGTTCAGAGAGGAGCAGGCTTGAATCCAGATCCACGAGGAAAACCTGCTTGTTTCTCACGCAAAACGAAAGATCTTCCCATCCTCCCGAATGACGATAGAGACCAGCTGCTGAAAAACCATGCATCAGCCTGCCAATCTGTCCGGTTAATGCATTGATCGTTTGCAAGCGAATCTTTTCGTCACATATGTTTCCCTTAATCCCCAGGGAACGTCTCAGGTCGGTGTAATACTTATGCTCCTGTTCTCTTAATTCGTTTTCCCCAAAATGGATCAGGTGCAAGCGAAATGGTTCTTTCTCCTCCGACAGGGAAACAACAATTCCCATATCTTCCTGGTTAAATTTATAGCTTTCAGGCAACCTGGCAACCAGGAGAGGTACCAGCGATGGTACTCCATTGGCGAGCATTCTGTGCTGATTTTCATATTCCAAAACGGCGCGACGGTGCAGAATCCCGCAATACGGTGCCGGCTCGCTATGGACTGTTTGAAAACCTCCCTGATCTGTGAACCCAAAATGAGCAATACTGGATGTAAATTCGTATTCCTGTGTTGTGGGTTTTATCGGTTTGTCATTAAAAGACATATTGCGAATACCGGAAAAAAGATGGGCATTTTCCGGATTCCAGCCACCGATCCCCTTCAGTTTAGCAGCATGGAGTGTTCCATTCCCGGCATTTTTTAAATGAATTGGTTTTTTCAGGATATGCCAGGCTGTCCTGCCTGGATAGGGAAATTGAGGCTCGATCTGCCATGAAGCCACCTGTAAAATACCTTCCAATTCTTCATCAGGGATGTTGATCTGCTTGGAAAAATGGGTTATTTCAAGTTCGATGGTCATAAAAATCCTTTCATGGAGGTGCAGCAATGATTGAACATAACCAAAATTTTTCGCAGAAGGATTTCCACAATTTTCGCTACAAGATGGAGAAAATTCGGGTGAACTTTCAATCTTTTAACATAATTTTACCATTCAATATTATGTTGTAGTGAAAGATGGCACAAAATAATAGGTTCCGGGAAATTTTAGAAGGAAAAATATGCCATACAATTTCTTTTAAACATCACAATGGATATTTTACTGAGTGATCCTTGACCTGTTCACCTTTCAAGGAAGAAGAACTCTGAATGAAAATGACCAGCATTTGCTGAAACGGGTGCAGAATGTGCTCCTGGGCGAGTGGGAACTCTCGCTTTCCATACCGTCCACACAGGCTGCTTCGGTCCTGCATCGTATGCTGGACAGGTGCGGTACTGCCGGAGATTGAGGAGACAGGGTTAGATGTGTAACTGGTTATGATGGACAAATAAAAACCCACCTTTAGAGCGGAAAATCAGTGTATTGGAGATTTTCGAAGATCGGAATTATGCTTAATTAGAAAACTGGATTATGTACATTTTCTAGGATTAGGATTAGTGGGGATAGATAGCTTTGCTGAACTACAGTTATACTGGTGCGAAGTTCATTTCAAGAAGACATTTAAAAAAATGGCTGTCCCAGACAGTAAGAGG
>JBDRQK010000253.1:0-3331 GCA_043826315.1 Chloroflexota bacterium | reverse complement strand
TTGCTGGCAATATGCCAACATGGTTGTCATTCAACACTCATCCAGCGAGTATTCCTGGTATGTTCACCTGGCTTACAATTCTGTGGGAGTATCCGTGGGGGATACGGTTGGTTTTGGAAAAAAGATCGGCATCCAGGGTACCACGGGCTATTCATCAGGAGATCACCTGCATTTTATGACCTCAACCGGTCATACAAATTGGACAGATCCGAATATTCCAGGCGCTGCACCCTGGGCTAACCCTGGTGGAATTATTCCGGTTGATTTTATTGAAGTGCCGTGGAATAATATTGTCGTCGGGGGCATTTATTCTTCACAGAATGGTGAGAGCACCATCTGTTACTCCCTGTTTGTAAATTCCCAGGGCAGTGGTACGGCTTATCCCACTCCCACTTCGTCAAGTTGTGGAACCTTCAGCTACCCGGCCGGGATGACCGTCCAGTTGACCGCCGGACCCAATGCCGGATGGCATTTTGAGAATTGGACCGGCGGAGCCACCGGCTCTGCAGTAACGAATTACATCGTCAACAAAAGTGGGGTTGTGACGGCTGTGTTCCAGGAGAACAGCCTCATCCTGCCCCCGTCAAACCCACCTCCTCCCCCTGCCAGCGATTGGGTGCAAACCTTCTTCTCGGATAGGAATTTGGGAACCCAATGTGGGACTCCGCACACTGAAAGTGATGTTTATATGTTCAGGGATTCGTTTGCAGGCTGGAGTCCACCGGATGGTTGCCCGCAGGCGGAAAGCTCCTGGAGTGTCCGCATGGTACGCAGCGCTGCCTATTTTGAAGGCGGGTATTATTCATTTGGTCTTTTCTACGACGATCGCGCCCGTCTTTACATCGACGACATCCTCGTCGTGGATGGATGGTCTGCCAACCAGCACTATAAAGGTTCCACGATTTCCCCGGGGAACCACGAATTACGATTGGAATACAAGAATATTGCCGGTCAAGCCATCCTGGGACTCTGGTGGCGCGGACCGGGGGCTCTGCCTGGAATTGGCGAAGGAAAAGAACCATCCAAGTGGTGGGTAAAATTCTGGGGAAACCAGTCCCAATGGGGAGACCCCGTTGGTTTCAGGAGTGAAGGAACCGGCTTTTTGGATCGTGATTGGGTCGATGGAGGTCCCGGCTTCGGTCTACCCGTTGACCATTTTAGTACAAACTATGAACGTACCCTTGGTTTTGAGTGTGGAACCTATCGATTCCATCTGAAGTCGGATGATGGCTCCAGACTGTTCATTGATGGCACCCTTGTCCCGGAATTGGATCACTGGTCAGCCAATACCTGGGATGACACCGCGGATATATCCCTCACCAACGCCGATCATACCTTGCGGGTTGATCAGTTTGATAAGGAGGGTAATGCCTCCATCGATCTGGAGTGGTCTATAGTTGCCTCGTGCCGACCCGTTATTCCAGCCAGGCCTGTCAACCTGAATGCCAGTGATGGAAGTTATACGAATAAAGTAAGTATCTCGTGGGACACAGTCCCGGAGGCTGCCTATTACCAGGTATACCGCAATACCGTCAATTCGGTTAAGGGGGCCACCCTGATCAACTCTCCCTTAACTTCACCTTTCGAGGATACCAGCGC
Organism: Chloroflexota bacterium; assembly: GCA_043826315.1. GTDB lineage: Bacteria > Chloroflexota > Anaerolineae > Anaerolineales > Villigracilaceae > UBA12087. The sequence goes on along the minus strand of JBDRQK010000253.1, from coordinate 1,732 downwards.
CATACCCGGGGTCACCTATTATTACAGGGTCAAAGCCTGCCAGGGGACATCCTGCAGTTGGTTCAGCCTTGCCAACACCGGTTGGCGTAAATTGGTCCCCCCCACCTTCGTGCAGGCCAGTGATGGCACTTTTCCAGATAAAATTTCGTTGGATTGGACACCTTCCAGCGGGGCGACCTCCTACAGAGTCTACAGTTCCACCACGCGAACCGGCCCGAAGACCCTGCTGGGTCGCCCAACGGCTACTGCCTTTGTAGATACCGATGCCATCCCCGCTGTCACCTATTTCTACCGCATCAAAGCCTGCCAGGGTGGAAAATGCAGTACTTTAAGTGTCGCCAACCCCGGCTGGCGAAAACTGGAGCCTCCCGCCAATCTGCAGGCCAGCGATGGCACCTACACCGATCGAATTTCGCTGACCTGGGCATCCACCGCCGGGGCGACCTCCTACCGGGTCTACCGGTCTGTCGGCAGGATCGGCGCCCGAATCCTTTTAGGCAAAACAGGGGATACTGGCTTTGATGACATCTCCGCCACACCCGGAGTGATCTATTACTACAGGGTCAAAGCCTGCCAGGCTGCCCGCTGCAGTGCTTTCAGCATCGCCAATTCCGGCTGGCGAAAGCCATAAACCTTATTACCTGGATTTCTTGGATTCCACAGATTCAAACAAACTCCTGCTTTTCGGCAGGAGTTTGTTTATGTATTACCTGTAAGGCAGGTTTGGAAACCTGCCAATCAAGGTTTCCCACATGCCCTTTTTCTTATGGCAAACTCTTGTACGAGTTCAACTCCTTGATGTAATTCGAGCGCCGCAGGGCGCGCGGGTTATGGGTGGCCTGTTCGCTCATGCTGCCCTGCATCTGCCGGATGGAGGAGTAATCGTGTGTTTCCATCCACTGCTCCAGGTCAGCCAGGATCTCGCTTGCCCGTCCGGGTCCGTGTTTCAGAAGGGCCGAGGCCAGCATGGCGACCTTTGCCCCTGCCATCATGGCTTTTAGCACGTCCTCAGCGCTGTGCACACCGCTGGTCAGTGCAAAATCGGTCTTCACCCGCCCATACAGCAGCGCGATCCAGCGCAGCGGCAGGCGCAATTCCTGCGAAGTGCTCAACACCAGGTTGGGGTGGATCTCCAGTTCTTCCAGGTCGAAATCCGGCTGGTAGAAACGGTTGAACAACACCAGCCCATCCGCACCAGCCTGCACCAGTTTGCTGCACACATTACCCAGCCCCGTAAAGTAGGGACCGATCTTGACCGCCAGGGGGATATTGATCTTGGAGCGTACCTTGCTGACGAAATTAACATAGGTATCTTCAAGGTCTTCGCTGGTCAGGTTGGTTTCAAACGGCAGGTAGTAGATGTTCAGTTCGAGGGCGTCTGCCCCGGCTGCTTCGATCTTGCGGGCATATTCCACCCAGCTTCCGGCAGAGACCCCGTTCAGGCTGCCGATCACGGGAATACTTACCGATTCTTTGACCATTTTGAGATGCGAAAGGTACTTATCCGGTCCAATGCTGTAGCGTCCGATATCGGGCAGGTAGGTCAGCGCTTCCGCATAGGAATCCGTGCCGTAGTCCAGGTAATGATCGAGTTCCATCGATTCGTGGATGATCTGCTCTTCGAACAAGGAATACATCACGATCGCCGCAATGCCGGCTTCCTCAAGTTTCATCACCGTTTCCACTTTTTCAGAAAGGGGGGAGGCCGAAGCCACCAGCGGATTTTTTAGTT
>JBDRQK010000252.1:0-2974 GCA_043826315.1 Chloroflexota bacterium | reverse complement strand
TCCGGGTCAAAACCAGGCAGGTTCGGATCGTTGGATGGTTTGAAATAACCTCCCGCTTCCCACATCGCATAAATTCGCGCTTCGGTGTTCTTAAAATCGTAGGCTTTGGGTAATTCGGCTTCGCTCATGATCTTTCTCCTTGCTCTGGAAATCTTTTCTTCTTAGTCATTTGATAGTCGATGCGAGAAAAGCAACCCTTGTGCTTGCAAATCTCTGTTTCAGTGTCATGGGGAAAAATCCTATTCGCTGAACGGAAACTCTTTTCATTGGTATTTATTCCTTGTCCTTATTTTCCGGCGTGTCATCACTGCGCAGACCGGGAGCAATAAACTGGATGTGACGGAATTCTTTAACCTGTTTGGCGACTTCATCTTTCAGGACATTACCGGAGATGTGCATCAGTGTGTCGCCAAAATCCGAATCGATTCCCATCGACGCCAGGCAGGGGAAGTGATGGTGCAGCAAGCCGGCTTCCTGTTCGGCATCGTCAGCCGAAACACCCTCCAGCCTCTCGGCAGTGTAACGGGCGCAGCCGCAGACCGCATCGCGCAGTACTTCCGCAGAGGTAATGCTGCGCGTGTCCGGGTCGAGGATCAGTTTCAATTTTGGTTGACCAAAGTAACGCGCAAACTCCGAAATAAGCGGCTGCTCATAGGTCGTCCTTTCACGGCGTGATACACCATAATCAATTTTCGTCAACGAGCATAAGGGTTTTGGGGTCACACAGACCACTCCCATGCGTTCCAGCCAGCCGCGCAACTGGCGCGCCCGGCCGCGCGGCAGGGCTGCTTCATTGTCGACACTGGCAATGACAGCCTTTGCCCCGCACATTTGAGCGACATCCGGGATCAGTTCAGCCACACCCTTGTGTTCTCCAAAAGAAAGAACCAGGTCTGCGACAGGCAGGCTTTCGGGCAGGTATTCTTCCGGGTAATCCAGAACCTGTGGCAAAATGTTCGGAGCGTGCCAGACATTCACCGTCCAACCGGAGGGGCAATGGGCTAGAATATTGTCCACGTGGCGTTGGCCATAATCCCCATTGATGACTGCCAGGATTTTCAAGTAAACCTCCTTAAAACAAAACGTCTTCCGTCCATGAGGACGAAAGAACGATCCTTCCGCGGTACCACCTCACTTCGCCGGAATCTCTGAAATTAACCTCCAGCGCACTTGGTGCATCCCGGATGATTTTCCGGGATACCCCGGCCATCACCGGGTCTTGCTGTAACGGGCAAACCCGTGCCGTTCTACTCTCAAACCGATTTCTTCGGCACTCTTTCCGGGCGACATTCAGCGGGGGCATCCTGCGGGGGCTTTCAGCCGGTGGCCACTCCTTCTCTTTCAGCCTGCCCGCCGCTTACTCCTCCCGGAGTTATTTATTGAAATGATTATACATATTTGGACAGGAGAAGTCAAGAATTATTTGTATGAAATTTTTCCGAATTATTTTCGAATTCATTTCCTTGGACAGGGGCATACCATCGCTGTGTCCTCTTGCTGCGGTTATAATAAACCCATGACATTTCCAGACAAACAACCCGATAAGATCCAGGGTATGTTCACCCGCATTGCCGGGCGCTATGACCTGATGAACCGCCTGATGACCTTTGGGCAGGATAAAAAATGGCGCAAGGAGGTCATTCACCGGGCTGGGATAAGCCCATCCTCCCGCCTGTTGGACCTGGGGACTGGCACAGGAGACCTGACACGCGAAGCCCAACGCCAGCAGCCCGGCTGCAGTTCTGTTGCGGCAGATTTCACACTGGGAATGATGCGTGCTGGTGACCTGCGCGGTCACTTGAACTGGTCGGCTGCTGATGCCCTCCACCTGCCTTTCCCGGAAGCCAGTTTTGATGCGGTTGTTTCAGGTTTCCTGATGCGCAATGCGCTGGATGTGAGCCTGGCATTGCAGGAGCAACACCGTGTTCTCACCAATGGCGGACGTATCGTCATCCTGGATACCACCCATCCGCCTCGCAACTTACTGACACCTTTTTTGTGGCTGCATCTGCACCTGGTTATACCATTGTTGGGTGCGCTCATCACTGGTCAGCGTGAAGCCTATACCTACTTACCAGAATCAACAGAAAAATTCTTGTATGCCGAACAACTTGCCAGCGCTTTACGTGAGGTTGGCTTTAAGAACGTAGCTTTCCGGCGGCGCATGTTGGGGACGATCGCCATTCACTGGGGTGAAAAATGAGCCTGGAATTTTCTGATAAAGCTGCCTTGAGGGGTGAACCTTCCTACGTCTGGCGGGCCGGGCAGCAACGCCGTCTGGAGATGATCTTGCGAGCCGGTGGGGAACGCATCCATGGCGCGGTATTGGATAACGGTTGCGGAGTGGGTATGTATGTCCGCCATTTAAAACATGCCTCTAGCAGCCAGGTATTTGGGTTGGAATATGAATTTGAACGCTTGCTGCAGGTTATTGAACATTCGAGCTTGCTTACATGCGCTGCGGGTGAGCACTTGCCGTTCCCGGCTGACAGCTTTGATCTGATTCTCAGTCATGAAGTCCTCGAGCATGTGGCGGATGACCGCCAGGCGGTGCTGGAGATCATGCGAACACTTAGACCTGGCGGGCGCTTGGTTTTGTTCGTACCCAATCGTGGTTATCCCTTTGAAACCCACGGCATCTATTGGCGAGGCAAATACCATTTTGGAAATATACCCCTGGTCAATTACCTGCCGATTGCCTTACGAGACCGCCTGGCTCCGCACGTGCGTGTTTACTCACGCCGCGACCTGGCAGTCCTGTTTGCTGGTTTGCCAGTTAAGATGGTTGAGCAAACCATCCTGTTCGGGGCATATGATAATATCATCGCCAGAATTGGAATATTGGGGAAAATCATGCGCTGGTTCCTTCAAACTCTGGAAAAAACCCCTCTGCGTACTTTGGGATTATCGCATTTTTGGGTGGTGGAGAAATCATAATGATATGGCTTGGAAGGTAGACTTTAATCGTCATTAA
>JBDRQK010000251.1:0-3187 GCA_043826315.1 Chloroflexota bacterium | reverse complement strand
CTGGCGCAAGGATATTGAGGCTTACTGTGAGACCCATAAACTCGATACAGTTGAAGATCTCACAAATTTGGATCAAACCTATTTTCGGAACCGTCTGCGTCATAGCCTCATCCCCACCATGGAAACCTATAATCCGGGCTTCAAGCAGGCTTTGTTGCGCAGCGCAGAAAGTCTGAGAGGGGATTTTCAGTTACTGAGTGAAGTGGTCGATGATTTCTGGGAGAGTTCATTGCTGGAGATCGGAGAAGGGTTCCTGGTATTTAACCTTTCTGTACTTCAAGCAGCTTCTCCTGCCATACTCCGGAATCTTTTTCGGCGATCTGCAACGTACCTGAATTCAGATTTGCGGGATGTCGGTTTTGATGCGGTCGAGCGTCTGGTTCGTTATACCAAGAACGAAGCATCGGTTTCAAGAGAAATCGATTTTACAGATGGCAACCATGTCTTTATCGAAGATGATAGATTATTCGTTGCCAGGCGCTCTGCAAATATTCCATTTCAAGATTGGCCTCAAATTGAGCAACCAATGGAATTGAAAGTGGGTCAACCTCTGTTTCTTAATTCCCATTGGCACTTGCTGGTAAAGGAAGTTGAAAGCCTTGAAGATCTTGGATCGATCTACACGAACAGTGATCCTTTCCAGGCCTGGATGGATGCTGACCTGATCCGAGGGGATTTACAGGTTCGAAGTCGCAAGGATGGCGATCGATTCCAACCCCTGGGAATACAGGCAGGCAGGATTAAATTATCTGATTATTTCATTAATGAGAAATTACCAGTCAGGGGACGCAAGACCTGGCCATTGGTCTGCTTGGAAAATGAAATTCTATGGATCCCGGGGTATCGTTCCGCTCACCCATACCGCGTGACAGACTCAACCCGCAGGCTCTTACATTTTGAATTAACCCAAACATCATCTTAGATCACTTGGAAAGATAATTCATTATCTGTCCTGGAAATTAAGGCGATGAAATGTTTTATCAATAAATCGATAAATATTTATCAGTTGAGTTATTATTCAGTTAATATCAAGTGAGATATTACATCAATAGGTAATTACTCACGTTTGTTATTAAGCATGGCAAACTCCCCCCGAGAAATTTACAAACCTTTATTCAATCAAGAAATTTGATCACTTTCCATATTTCCAGACAATTGACCCAATTTATCTCTAATTTCGCGCCATTGGATTTTTGAAATACCCAGCTTCTGCCGTATCCTGTCGGGTTCGACATTATTGGACATATCGATCAGTGAAGAAGTCCAGCGGCACATATCGAAAGACAGGTGCTTTTCCAGACCAGCTTCTTTGCCGATATCCTCCAGCAAGTATTCAAGACGGCGGGGTGACCAGGGGAATAATTGGTCCACAGGATTGTATTGTTGCAGATATTCGTCATAGACCATCAGCCATTCATCGGATAATTTGATCTTGCGTTCCTTATAACGATTTGCAGGACTTGCATATCGAATGAAAACTAGCGGACCTTCAGGAGCTGCACGGTCGATGTGATTGATGTGTATTCCCAGGCATTCGCTTTTCTTAATTCCTGTGTTCAGCAGTAGAGACAGCAGCAGGTAAGGACGTGCATCCGGTTTGGGGAGCCGGCGATATCTGTCGGCTGCAAGGAGAACAGCGCTAACTTCTTCATCAGCTAAAACTTGGGGAAGGGGGCTGATAACCGAGCGTTGAAGGACCTTCTCAGCAGGATTGATGATCAACACACCTCCTGTCTGCAGCCAACGGAAGAAGGATTTGATGGAAGTGATCCGTCGGGCTAGGGATTTTGGGGAACAGGGAATGCCACGCCCTTTTTCCAGCCAGCTTAAAAAGTTATTCAGGTCACTGGAGGTTATAGCGCCAAGTGTGCGATCAGGCGGTAGATAATCTGCCAGAAGACGAACATCCGAAAGAAAAGCTTTAATGGTATGGGGAGAGCGCCCCTGGTCGTACATATGCATTTCCCATGCATTTAGGGTCGGTATCAGGGCAGTCTGACCTGTCAGATGGCCAATGGTCGTTCTTGAAGTTTCAGCCATGTGGAGTTCCTCCAATAATTAGAAAATATTATGGTTGAATATCCAGTTTCTTCGTATAGTTTAACCCAAATCTATACGAAAGTCAAACAGTAAGGATGGATCTTATTGATGCTAATGATGTTGTTTTGATGATCCTCGTCCATACTTTTCAAGGCGATCCTCGATATTCATTTGTACCAATCCAATAAAATTTTCTTTAATATATAATTTCATAAATGCATTTGCGACCGACCTGATGGAGTTCAAGTATAAGAACTGAGGTTCACAACGTAAAAATCTCTTCGAAATCATCCCCCAAACCACTCTTATAGCTAATTCTTAATGCGTTTTGATGTGTATTATCAACTGGATAGATGGATGGATAGAAATCTGAGCCTATATTATGTATATTATCCATCGGAAAACCGGGTCAAAGAAGGTAAAAAGTGGCAAGCTTCATCAATCCCGGGATTACTCTCCATTTTTTTATTGCATATTTACAGCTTGTTGAAGTAATATTTGGATCTCTTCTGGGATAGGGATGAGTACCTGAGCACCTGTACCCGGATCGGTCCAATCATAAGCCTGGTCATAACCTATCACGTACCTTTTCACGCTACTGGGGTCTTTGATCAATTTAAGTACCGGGATCAACTTCAGGCAGGATTCCAAACTCAGGTTTGTATCCACATTTGATTGATAGATATTATACAAATCTGAAGCCCGATTTAACCCGTCCAGGCTGAATAATTTCGATCCGATCGCCTGCAGCACTTCCTGTGCCCTACGCAAACGATCTATATCACTGGATGAATAGCGTGATCGAACATACCATAACGCTGTTTCGCTATCCATAAATACTGGACCTGCGTTTACATTGTAACCACCTGGGTATCCACTGCGCTCATCTGAAAAATTCTTGCCTGCGTTTATGGTAATTCCACCCAGGCTATTAATTATGCTTCGAAATCCGTCGAAATTGATCAACACAAAATAATCGGGGCGGATGCCAAAATTGTATTCGAATGTGATCGCAGAAGAATTAAAACCACCATAGCCATGAGCAGTGTTCAACCGCTGCATCATCCAGCCAGGGATATATACATATAGATCGCGAGGAAATGAAGTCAAACTCACATTCCCTTCCGGACTGATCGTGATCAGGATC
>JBDRQK010000250.1:0-2793 GCA_043826315.1 Chloroflexota bacterium | reverse complement strand
CCATAAAAAAATTAACGTTGGATAGATAATTCAAGTAATACCAAACGTTGGCCTGTAAATTTCCGCCCGGGTGCAAAGTTCGGTATTTTTGTTTTAAAACGTAAAAATACCGAACCGGACAACCAGATGGAGTGGATCGCCGGTAGGTGAGAAAATCCCCAAAGGTTGACCAGTACCCACCTTCCCAATGCGAGATCCGCAAGGGGAGCCGCCCAGCAGAGTCCAGCCGATCTGATGAGCGCACGGCAGCGAGCTTTGACCGTATTCTTGCTGGTCCGTGGGCCTCACCCCAAACGGTCACCCTGTCCGCTGGATAGGGCACCCTTCCAGGGGTGTGCAGCCAAATGGCTGTCTGAACGAGGTAAATACAACCAATTCACCCCATTTTTATCACGGGGTTCCCTTAAGGAAACAAAGGGAAACAACCAGGAACGGAGTGAAAGCCGTTCGAGCCCGATTTAATGGCAACCAGGCAGGTGCAAATTAATGTCAAACAAAGGTGGACTCTCCTATCAAATGATGCAAGCTCTCCAGGCCATCTTCAAGCCTGGACACAGCCGGCATGAGGATAAACAGCATGGACGCAACCGGGATGTGATCCGCAGCATCGGGACCATGCAAAGCATGGTGGCGGATGTGCATGAGTTTGCGAGGTTTATCCGCAGGCAGTGGCCGGAAGTGAGAGAAATTGAAGAGGTCGAGCCAGCCATGGCGCAGGCATTTGTTGAGGAATTGATCCGGCGTGAACGCAGTGGTGGCCGGCTTGGAAGAGTGATGGCCTCGCTGCGCAAGCTGGATCGGGCCTGCAGGATCACCCAGGTTTTTGAAAAAGATGCACCACCCTTACTCCCATACAAATCGGATGGGGGAATGGGCGGCTTTCACTCGGAACCCCGTCCGGTGGCTTATTCACCCGAGCAAGCTGAACAGATCATTGCATGGATCAACACGATTGACCCGATCGCAGCAAGGGTGCTGCTGGTCATGCGCAAGACTGGGCTGCGCATCCGGGAGGCGGTCTACCTGCGTGCCCAGGATATTGATGCCAAATCCTGCCTGGTCATCCTGGAAGGCAATGTCAACCACACCAAAGGGGGCAGACCTCGCCAGATTCGCATCCCAGCAGAAGAAAAAGACTTCCTGGCAGAAATGAAAGCTCTTGGTGAGGAAAATCCAACCGGCCACATCTTCCATGATCGCGGCTCACTCCCGGATCGGGTGCGCGAGCAGGTGCGGAAAGCCTGTGTAGCACAAGGGATCCATTGCCTGGGTACTCACGGTTTCCGCAAGACCTTCGCAGTCCAAAATTATAAGATGAGGATCGAGGCCGGCGCAGATGATGACCAGGCCTTATTGGATACCTCTATTCAACTGGGTCACAATCGCAGGGAAATCACCAGCCAGAGCTATGTGCCTCCCCAGGATCGCAGGAACTAATAGTTGACCAGTCGTATCCTCAATTCTACTTCCGGGCGGTTATTGGCGATCTGCCAGCTGCTCTCCAGATCTCCTTATGCCCATCACGACATTCTTTGTACGGTGGATGAGGAAAAATCCAAGGTTTACCTGGAGCACAAGAACTGGGGACTGCTGGCAATGCTGGAGGTCTCAGCCCTGCCGGCTTCCCAATCTTCATTAACCATGCATCTTCCGGAATATCCAGATCGGCCCGAAGCGGAGGAATTCCGAACTGCGCTCTTATTGAAGTTAGATCCTAAGCATCCAAATGATCACCATTTGGTTGGTACTGAAGTAGAGGAACAACGATTATTGGTGTGCCTGGCAAACGAACTGAACCAGGTCCGTTCAGAACAGCGGGATGCTGCTATGCAATGGTTCCTGCATGGGTTGAGAATCTGGGGTGTCAAAAGTCTGGATCAAATTGGGTACCGAAACCAGTGGGGAACGATTAATAAACCAAAAAATACATTTGATTTTTTGATCCAGGGTACGCCGGCTGAGTTTGCGGTCATGGCACAAGCATCCTTGGGGCTGGGATGTACTATTCTTAGTCCTGGTACCCAGCGAGAACTGCTCGAGATTCCACCCGATATCAATCCGATTGCGATTCAATATCGGAAGAATGGCGCTTATATCCATTTGTTAGTCCACAAGCTGCCGAACGGAAATTCACTGATCAAGGGAAGTGTGTCTGAAAATGAGTACAGCTGGGGGCTATGGGACACATTGCGCGACGAGCTGGAACGCCTGGGCTGGTTTTCGATACCTGCTTTGGAATTCGGTTCTCCATCCACAACCATTGAACCCCATCAGAATGAAACTCCAGAATTAACCACCCCAAACCTGGATAATGAATCTCTACGTTCCAAGAATGAACCCGGGAAAGAATTACGGCAGGTCTGGTTGAGCATCCCGGATAAGGGCTGGGATCGGGAATGCATCCGGCTGTGGCATCGCGGCTTGACCAGTAAAGATATCGGCCGGCGACTCGAGAAAACGGACAAGACCATTCTCAACCGTTTAAACCAGCTGCGCAATCAATTCGGTGAACAAACCGTGCCCTATCGCCATGCAACCTACCGCTCGGGATAAATCGGGATATGTTGGGATGTTTTCGGGATATTTCGGGATATTGCCAAAAGGATATCCCTGGCTGGAAAATGGTAGCAAGACACATAATCACCATTTATTTATAAGGAGTTGAATGATCAATCGCATCCGCATCATCCTTGAACAACCCGAATACTCTGCCCTGATCCAGCTGTCGGCGCAGGAGATCCGCACTCCTGCCGACCAGGTCGTGGTCATCGTCCGGAATGAATTGGTCCGGCG
>JBDRQK010000249.1:0-8182 GCA_043826315.1 Chloroflexota bacterium | reverse complement strand
GGATCCGCCACCTATGGGAGGTTGATCGGTTTTTACACTGAACTGATCGAAATGAGCGTCTACACGGGCACCACCGGGGAAGTCTACAATTATTTCCATGTTCGGTTACTCCTAGGTTCATAAATATTAAGAATAATCCAGGGTCATTTCAATTCGTTGGTTATTATTGCAATAGTGTAAGATGGGCGAGTCAACTTAAAAAATCGAAATAGTCATTTCTTTTGTTACTAATTATGATAACTTTTACCATGTAAATACCAATTCACATAATATATAAATTGATTGACGATAATTATCGGTTGATCGAACATCTATAGGATGAATAAATTGTGGAAAAGATACGTAATTATTTATCTTTCAACGATCTTCTCTTTGCAATAATTCCGGCAGGATCCGGTTGCATAACTTAACGAATGGATACAACCTGGTCTTCAGATATGACAGGTCTCTTCCAGAAAAACTTCCAGTACATAAACACCGAGATACTATATAAAAGAATGACCAGAAGGAATACAGGTCCAAATCCATACCGAACCTGCACCCAGCCGCTGATGGATGGGCTGAAAGCCCACCCAAAATTCCATGCCATGTTGGTGAGGCTGGCAACCATTGCACGTGCCTGCGGTTCAACATGCTCCATAACGAAGGCGTTATATACAGGTCCACCCATATTCATCAGGGAAAGGCGCACATAATGTCCGATAGCACTCATCCAGAACCAGGGGGAGTATCCTAGCAAGATCAGGAAGGGAATGGATAGCCCCTGGGTGATGACCACTAGTTGAATTTTTCCGATGCGGTCTGCAATCGGTGGGGCGATGATCAAGCCGATTCCCATTGCCAGAGCACCCCATGCCAGCACATTTCCGATGACCGGGTCGGGTTGATTGTGAACCACCCGAAAAAAGATATTCATGAAAGGCATGAATAGACCTGCACCGATGGAGGTGATCAGCATTGGCACGATCAGTTTACTAAAGTTGGCCCAATTTTTGGCTGCATATCCGATTGGTGCGAAAAGGGAACGGTCCGAATTCTTAAGATGCCGGGTGCGCATGGCCAGGAAAGGAATCAATCCAAGTACAGACAAAATGGCAATGATCCCCAGCGCTCCTGCGTATGCTCCGCTGCTGGTAGATTCAATTCCCTTTGCCTGGGCGATCCAACTTGGAAGGTATCCGCCAATGGAGTTGCCTGCGAAGGAAGCCAACATTTGGATACCAGAACTCAGACTGAAAAGGTAGGTGCGTTCATCTTCACCGCTGTTTTCCAACAGAAAAGGCGCCATCGTAACCCCGGAAAGGCTTTGGGCTGCACCCAGAAACATATTCATGGCATAGAGCATTCCCAGTTGAGGCCACAGCACCATCCCAAAAATGGCGATGCTTGCTATCCCGCCTCCCAATAAAAATGATCTTTTTCGCCCCAGGAAATCAGCCAGATACCCCATCGGTAGAGCCACAATCAAAGCTGTCATACTGTTAACAGTAATGAAATTCCCGATAATACTTTCATCGATCCCAAGGCTTAGAGCATAAAAATTGAATAATAGGCGATACACACCAAGTGATGCACCAGTTAAGACAATGCTGGCTAACAAAAGTCGGGCATTGGGTGAAAATTGACGTAAACGAGTGGCGTAGATTTTTAATATATTGGACATCTCATTGTTCGGATTTAATGAAATTTGTTAATGTTGTTTGAATACCATCCAGTATCTCAAGTCGGGCTGCATAGCGTTTTTCGGTTTCACCAACGGTGATCTGCACCAACCCGGCCAGGCGCAAGAGACGCAAATGATGGATGACTGTGGGTAGACGCAGACGCAGCAGGCGGGCCAGCTCGGATGAGCTGATGGCTTGTTCCGCCAGAAAATGCAAGATACGCAAGCGGGTTGGATCTGCCAGGGCTTTAAGAGCGCTCACCAGTTGTGGGGGAGGAGCTGTGCCGGGAACGATACTCTCAAACTCAGGCCTGGCTCCGAATAAGAGCATCATTTTTTCTGGCTGAATACGTGAATAGAAAATAAATGGGGAACTCCAATAGGAAGGTGCCAGGATATATTCATGGGTGTCATCCAGTGGCGTAAAGCGCACGCCTTGGGAAAGTTCTTCGATCATAGACGTGAGGCTCATTCGGGATGCAAGTTCCTTCCCATGTTCCAGGCCAGCCAGAAGTGCAGGACGGATGCGGGTTTCCTCTTCAATAAAAAAAACCTGGTAATATTCCTGCAAAGCCAGGAAATATTTCTCGCCGGATCTTACCGGTTCCGACCAGGTAGTCACAAGATTGGTCAAACTCTCTTGGTTGAGAGGACCATCGCGCAGGCGGAAATGTTCCTTCAGTACACTCAGGTCTGCATCCTGCCAAGATCCACGACTGGCGATATTTTGAAGGCAGTTAAAAACCTCAGTCTTAATTTCTGCATTGAGTGTAAGGTTAAATAGGCGTTCTTGCGCTGGCAGCATGGAAATAGCTTCCAGTGCAGTTGAGGCGTCGTATGGTAGAGATAATCCGGATAACCACAGGAGGGGAATGCTGGAAAAAGATTGAACCTTTTCCAGCATTTCGCGGTTGGCGACAGATAATCTTTGACGAACCCCAGCCGCCCATGAAGGTCTTAAACCAAAAAATGCCGGCTGGTGTAGAACTGCCAGGCTGACAAAAAAATCAAATGCTGTTCCTGTCTTCCATTGAATAGTTGGCATTTATTTGTAACCTGGTTATTATCTCTTGCTGGAAGGGTGGATATTGATTACTTGCATTCAAACCTTAATGTTCCCGGTTAATAGGGGATGTAAGATCACATATTAAAAGTTAGGTTATTATCTAACATAGTAGATAATAACCTAATATCTATTATACGTCAAGAAATCAGTAATAAATGCTCAGTAATCATGCAAATCTGTTGTAAATAGGTAATTGTGCTATACTCTGGCAAAGATGGAACCAGCTCGAAGTTTCTTGACGCACCTTGAATGTCCGGAATGCCATCGCAAATTTAATGCGGACCGGGTTCAGACTTTCTGCAGGAAGTGTCAATCACCTTTGCTGGCACGATATGACCTGGTTGCGGCAGCCAGTAGCATCCATCCTGGCCAGATATCTACCCGTCCGAAGGGTATCTGGCGCTGGGCTGAACTTCTACCAGTGCGCAATGAAAAATTTCGACTGACACTTGGTGAAGGTGATGCGGGTTTGTTGCCTGCAAAGCGCCTGGGGATTGACCTAGGATTAACTCACCTGTATATCAAAGATGAATCTACCAATCCAACGGGATCCTTTAAAGCCCGGGGTCTGGCAGTCGCGGTGGCTCGTGGGATTGAGTTAAACCAACGTGAATTCGTCATTCCAACTGCAGGAAATGCCGGTAGTGCTCTGGCTTATTATGCTGCCAGGGCAGGTGTCTTGGCTCATGTTTTCATGCCGAAGGATGCCCCTCTTGCCAACCAGAAAGAAGTACGCCAGGCAGGGGCGGATTTACAGCTTGTGGATGGCTTGATCAATGCTGCTGCCCATCTGGCAGGGGACATTGCCCGTAAGAAACGTTGGTTTGATGTCTCAACTTTCAAAGAACCTTATCGGGTTGAAGGTAAAAAAACCATGGGATTTGAACTGGCTGAAGCCTTTAGCTGGCAACTACCGGATGTTATCGTTTATCCAACAGGCGGTGGAACCGGTCTGGTGGGCATGTGGAAAGCTTTCGACGAATTGGAGAGCTTGGGCTGGATCGGAAGCACGCGTCCACGCATGGTTTCTGTCCAGGCGGAAGGATGTGCACCGATTGTGCGTGCATTTAAGACCGGAAATCAACGGGTAGAACCCTGGCTAAATGCACATACGATTGCTTCCGGGCTGCGTGTTCCGGTTGTGTTTGCTGACCGCCTGATCCTGCGTGCTTTGAAGGAAAGTGAAGGCACTGCTTTGGCAGTCAGTGATGCCGGAATCATCCAGGCTCAAAAGGAAATTGCACACTTGGAAGGAATTCTTGCTGCTCCAGAGGGTGCTGCTTGTTGGGCAGGTTTGCAGCAGCTTATGAATATTGGTTGGGTACATAAGAATGAAAGAATTGTATTATATAATACGGGATCTGGTCTTAAATACTTATAGGGGAAGTACCTTATGGTTTTAAAAGAATCACTATCATCTTTGGAACTGCTCTATAATATCAGCCGTGAACTGGCATCCGCCTTGGACTTACGGATGGTATTGTCGCGTGTAGTCTTACAATCACTTAAATATGTGGGCGGTGAGCGCGGCAGCCTGGTGGTTTTTAACGATAAAGGCAATCCTGTGGATGCAGCCATCGTGATCGGTTCGCAGGTTCACGATCAAAAAACTCAACAACTTCGGGAAACAACGGAATATGGTTTGGCTGGCTGGGTCGTTCGCAACCGGCAATCAGCATGGATTCCCGATACATCCAGGGATGAGCGCTGGCTTCGACGCCCTGATGACGATGCCAACAAAAGCGGCTCAAAATCCGCCTTGTGTGTGCCCTTGATTGCCCGTGAACAAGTGGTGGGTGTCCTGACCCTTGTTCACCCGATGCCGAATTCATTTCATCAGGATCAATTTGATCTGGTGCAAGTCATTGCTGACCTGGCGGGTATTTCCATACTTAATGCTCGTCTCTATGAAGAGTCTAAGCACCAGGCTAGAATTTTGTCAGCCTTGGTGGAGAGTTCGACCGCAATAAACGCAACGCTGCATCTGGATGATGTCCTGGAAGGAATATTGAAAGGAGCCAGTGACGCCATGCAAGCGGATACACTTGCCTTGGCATTGCTTGATTCGTCAGGCAATCTGATATTCCGGGATGCAATATCAAGGGATAATATTGATATTAATATTGTAGGCAGGATCATTCCGGTTGGAGAAGGTGTTGCTGGTAGGGTCGTTGAGAAAGGTGAAAGTATCATCATTCAGAATGTGGAGGAAGATGAACGCCTTAGCAAGAAATATGAACAATTAACTGATTCAATTATTCAGTCTCTCGCTTATGCACCCATATTTTCCCAGGGGCAGATAATCGGCTTGCTGGTGGCAATTAATCCCACTTCAGGCATATTTGACCAGGATGCTTTACCGGTCTTGTCAGGGATAGGCAACCTGGCTGGGTCGGCTATCCAGAATGCCCAGTTATACGAACAGCTCAAAGCTGCCCATAAACATTACCGGGACCTTTATGAAGACAGCATAGATCCCATTCTGATCTCAGACCTTGAAGGTCATATAATAGAAACCAACCGGCAAGCTGCTCTATTAAGTGGTTTTTCTGAAGAAGAATTGATTAATATGAGTATTCTGGATTTGCACAATTATGGACCTGATCATCTGCAGCCGGGTTTTGAAAATCTTATGGATGGCTTGACGCAAGAATATGAATCCACTCTACACGCCAAGAATAGCCTGGATATCCCAATAGAGGTGTATGTTCGTAAAGTTAATTTTGAAGATACTGAATCTTTTCAATGGATTTTGCGCGATAACCATGTACGCAAAGAATTGGAAGCTCTGCGGGAGAATTTAGCTTCAATGATATTTCATGATGTACGTTCACCCCTAGCGAACATTGTTTCCAGCCTGGATTTGCTGACAACATTAATTGGCAATCCTCATGACGAATCAATTGATTCTGTATTGAAGATTGCAAAACGTTCCACTGCAAGGATACAACGTTTGATCAATTCCCTGTTGGACCTCAATCGTCTTGAAACAGGTAAAACGATCGGAATCCAACAGGTTATTCCATTTCCTGGAGTTTTGGATGAAGTCATTGATTCAATTCTTCCAATGACGGAAGCCCGACGACAGACGATCTCAACTGATATAGAACCTGACCTGCTTCCCCTAAGGATCGATTTGGAAATGATCCGGCGTGTGTTGGTGAATTTAATTGAAAATGCTTCGAAATTTTCCCCGATGGAAGGCAAGTTGGTCATTGGTGCCAGACAAGAAGGCGAATTTGCAAAAATTTGGGTTAAGGATAGCGGCAAGGGAATTCCATTGGCAGATCAGGAAAGGATCTTTGAAAAATATACTCGTTTAAAGGCTGAACAATTCTCCGGTGGTTTTGGGGTCGGTCTGGCATTTTGCAAACTGGCAGTCCAGGCTCATGGAGGCAAGATCTGGGTGGAAAGTGATCTTGGAAATGGTGCATGTTTCTACATTACCTTGCCCCTGGTAAAAGAACAGCCGCTGATAAATGATGAGGAGAATTAATGCAGGCGATAGCTAAAGATATCTATATTGAAACGCAGTTCCCAGGAGTAACCCTGGGAGTGATCAACACCCCGCGGGGATTGATTCAGATTGATGCACCACCATCCGCTGATGATGGCAGGACCTGGCGTGCAGCTTTATTAAATCTCGGTAACGGAATTGAGAGAATTTTGATCAATCTCGATTCTCATGCAGATCGAACTTTGGGAGTACGCACGATGGAGTGCACTACCATTGCCCATGAGAAAACTGCCCAGGTTTATCGCAGTCGCCCGAATATGTTCAAATCTCAATCAGATGATACCGGTGCCGATTGGGAGCTTCTCCCGGGTCTTGGTAACATACGATGGACTCCACCAGAAATTACGTTTAATCAACAGATGACCATTTATTGGGGGGATTCTCCTGTGATTCTGAGCTATCATCCAGGTCCGAGTGCTGGCGCTTCCTGGGTGAGCGTTCCAGATGCCCACGTAGTTTTTATCGGTGATGCAGTATGTCCCAAACAACCTCCGTTCCTGGCAAATGCAAATATCCCCGTCTGGCTGGAAACTTTAAAAATATTATTATCCTCGGATTTTCGAGGGTATACGATCGTTTCAGGTCGAAGTGAGGTTGTGAGCTTGGATGATATTCGTGTTCAGATCAAATTTCTCAAAAAAATTGATTCCAAGCTGAATAAAATGGCTGGCAAAAAGCAACTTCCCGCTAGAACGGAAAGTCTGATCTCATCTTTATTGGAAGAAATAGATTTTCCAGCTCTACACCGACTCCAGTATACCAACCGGATGCGTTATGGTTTATTGCTATATTACACACGTCATTTTCATGATCAAAATCATACTTCTGAAGAGGACGGATAATTCCCCTTGTTAAAACAATATCAACCTGTCTTTGAGGTCACGCGTGGTGGGATCGTGGAATCTCTCCATTATGGTGCAGCTGTCTTGGTGGATTCGAATGGTCGCGTCTTATCCTGGGTCGGTGATCCGCAAATTGTCACCTTCATGCGTTCCAGCACCAAACCGATCCAGGCCTTACCTTTTATTGAAGCCGGAGGTGATCGATTCTATCATCTCACATCGCGTGAACTGGCGATCATCTGTGGGTCACATGATGGGAGTGATGAACATCTCAGCGTGATCCAGGGTCTCCAGGCTAAAATGGGCTTGAAAGAAGATGATTTGCTCTGCGGAGTACAACCTCCGTTGGATGTGATCACAGCAGATCAATTGAAAAAACGCGGTGAAAGCCCCACTTCAAATCGTCATAATTGCTCTGGCAAACATACAGCCATGCTGGCATATGCCAGTATGCTTGGGGAACCCACTGCTAATTATGTTGATTTTGACCACCCCATTCAACAAAATATACTTTCAGCAATTGCCGAGATGTGTGATCTACCAATTTCACGTCTTGTAGTAGGCAAGGATGGATGTTCAGTTCCCGCGTTTGCAGTACCTCTTTATAATGCAGCCCTATCCTACGCCCGACTGTGTGATCCACATAACCTGTCACAAGAACGGGCAACTGCATGTCGGCGGATCACTTCCGCCATGTTGACCAACCCGGTGATGGTTGCGGGTTTAAAACGTTTTGATACGCGTCTGATGCAAGTTGGTGGCAAGCGCATGATCTCAAAAGGAGGAGCTGAGGGATTTCTTGCTATCGGGATCATGCCCGGTGTCTTAAGTGCTGATTCACCGGGTATCGGAATTGCCATCAAGGTTTCAGATGGTGATAATGCGAACAAGGTCCGTCCAGCATTGGCTTTGGAAATACTCAAGCAAACCAATATCCTATCCGAAAAAGAACTGGATACCCTGGCAGATTTTGGACCAGTGTTGATATCAAAGAATTGGCGCAGGATCGCTGTTGGTGAGAGTCGCCCGATAATTGCTCTGCAAAAGGCAGGTTAGTCTCATTGCCCGAATTGGAACAGGTTGCTCTCCAGGTT
>JBDRQK010000248.1:0-3103 GCA_043826315.1 Chloroflexota bacterium | reverse complement strand
TATCGTTGGTGGTTTATTAAATATCTCGTTTTGGACTGTTGGGATATTAAATGCTGGGATGGCAACAGTTGGAAGCGCAGTTTTTCTATTTGTGGGGTATTGGTTAAGTCTTATCAATGTAGAGCGAAAATAGAATCCGGTATTGTCAGAAAGGTTCTACCAGGTCCGACATTTGGTACAATGAGCGATTATATTCATTAAGAAATTTGGATATGCTATTCCATTATCATGCTACAAGTGGATAAGTAAGACAGCCCTCACCCGGACCGATTGCCAGGAGATCAACTTGGATTCTCTTTCTGATATCATTAGATCTCTTAGGAAGAAAAATTTGCAACCCAAAAGTTATCTCTTGTGTTTTCTTAAAACAGACCTTCCCTCCTGGATAATTTAGGAAGAATTGTTATTATTTCATGCAACAATCCGCTTGAAAAAAACAAATTCCGAAAATTCTTAAAGACTTAAATGAAATACTCGGTGGTTCTTATATTCTTTTCCATTTAAATTCTTCAGATCAGCCCGCATTTGTTTTGTTGTTTCGGCCACCTGGGTCATTTCAACAAATTGAAATTGTTGAAACTCAAGAAGTGTCTTTCCCATTTCGTAATACAACAGAGCGTTGCCACCTGAACCCTGAAATTCAGGTAAAATCCCCATACCATTTCCAGCCACAGTTTTTGTCCGTTTCATCTCAAGCAGAATATCTGGCAAACCAAGCGGGATTAAGCGCCCGTGTGCACGCTGCAAGGCGGCTGAAACGTCTGGAAAAGCAAATAGAAAACCGACAATTTCATTTTCGTGCAAGATTATTTTTATCAGGCGGTGATCTGCTACCATGAAGACGTTATTTACCGCAAAATCAATATCACTCTGGGAGAATGGATAATATTCCCAGTTATTGATAAACGCCTTGTTGTAGGTTTCGCCAATTCTTGATGCCCATTTTACAAGCTCGCGTTTGCTCTTAAATTTTTTGATCGTTAGTTTCCCGCGTTCCTGAACACGCTTTGAAATACGTTCAACCCGTTCAGGGATTTGGAACGAATCAGCTGGTAAATAACAGGAGACAAAATCCACCTCTTTTTCAAACCCGATATTTTCAACCAGGGTGGCATAATAGGGATAGTTATAATTCATCATGGTCATCATCTGGCGTTGATCAAAACCTTCAATCAGGATTCCATAGCCATCAAATGGGGATAATCCTTTAGGTCCAACTACAATATCCAGATCTCTCTCCTTGGCCCATTTGAAGACCGCGTTAAAAAGTTCTTGAGCGATCTCCTGTTCATTAAGACAATCGAAGAAATAAAACTGAGCTTTACGTGTTTTGTGATATTCGTTAAAAGGTTTATTTTCTGCTGCACATATTCTTCCAACTACTTTTCCTTCCCTCATAACCAGGAAAAAATCAGCATCCGAATGTGTGAAAAAAGGATGCTTTTTGCGATTTAACGGTAGGTAGGCATCAATATAAAGGGGAGGAACCCAATACGGACAGTCCTTATAGAGATCATAATAAAATTCAACAAATTTTCGTACTTGACTCTTATTCGTAGTATCGATTTTCTCGATCACAAGCATAATATTTACCTCACAATTGAAATTAGTCTATAAAAATATCCATTCAGACAATTCTTTCTGCATGAAAGTGATTTCTGTTCAATTATCAAAGATATGCTTACACCAACATTTGATTCCTCATCCAATAATTGATAACAAGATATTTAATAACACTCCGTTTTTGATTATCTTACCTTTTACAGAAATCTATTCCCCATTATAATCGCCTAACCATCTATACCTTGTGATGGATTTTGCTTTCACATGGTCACCTGATCAAAAAAATAATAATAATACTGCAAAGGACAATTTTGAAACGAGCTTCACTTACCCGCTTTGCCTGGTTATCCATTGCTGCCGCAATTTGTACAATAGCTTTAAAAACCGGGGCATACCTATTGACTGGTTCGGTAGGTCTGCTTTCAGATGCGCTTGAATCGGTTGTAAATCTATTTGGAGCTCTAATGGCACTCTGGATGTTAACCATTGCTGCCCGTCCAGAAGATGAGAGTCACATGTTTGGACACTCGAAGGCGGAATATTTTTCAAGCGGTGTGGAGGGTAGCCTGATTCTTGTCGCAGCTGTAAGCATTACCTATGCAGCGATACAAAGATTATTACATCCACAAGGATTGGATCAGGTTGGGATTGGATTGGTAGTGTCCGTGGCTGCATCTCTAATTAATTTTGTTGTGGCATGCGTTCTAAAGAGAGCCGGCAGGGATTTTAACTCTATTACTCTCGAAGCTGATGCTGCTCATTTAATGACAGATGTTTGGACTTCTGCAGGTGTCATCCTTGCAGTAATTGTTGTATTCTTTTCCAAATGGACAATAATTGATCCATTGATCGCTCTGGTTGTGGCTGTCAATATTGTCTGGACCGGTGTTTCCTTGATACGCAAATCGATTTCAGGATTGATGGATTCAGCTTTACCTTCTACGGAAACTAAAGAGATTGAAGAAGTTTTGGATAAATACCGCCAAAAAGGGATCCAATTTCATGCATTGCGAACAAGACTATCTGCATCACGGAGATTTATTTCCCTGCATATTCTTGTTCCTGGAGAAATGTCCGTGCATGATGGACACCATATTGCCGAGGATTTGGAGTTCGACCTCTTAAATCTGTTTGATGAAGCTTCGATCTTTACCCACCTGGAACCGATTGAAGATGAGATTTCTTCGCAAGATATCCTGTTGGATCGAGTGAAAACCACCAGGGACAAAGAACAACCTCCATAAAAAGGTGCACTATCCGAAAATGCAATCAGCCCTGTTGACAGGGGATAGAACTCAACAATCTTGGCTACGAAAGCACTGTGTTGATTAATGATCAATAAAGGATTCTCTGAGAATAATTGGATCCCAATTTTAAGGTTGCAAGTTTTCCCAGGCTTTTAATTTTTCATCCATTTTCTTTTGTATATCCGTATATTGGTTACCCCACTTACGCACCAGAATGGAATCTGCAGGTGGATTTTCCAATTTCAGCCCAATCTCTGCGAGTTGGGATTCAAGATCTGAAATTGCATTTTCCA
>JBDRQK010000247.1:0-4089 GCA_043826315.1 Chloroflexota bacterium | reverse complement strand
AGTGAAAGAGCTTCGATCTCATAAAAAGGACGGCTCTTGAGGTCATACACGTTGACATAATAATTGCCAGCGCGCGTGCCATCCCCTGCTCCTGGCATGTAATAAGCCGTGGTATTGCCCGGAGCGCTGAACTCTGGTATGCTGCGGATTCCATAAGGCAGGCGCGGCAGGGTCTTGAACAGGCGCGGCAGTTCTCCGTCAATACGCTTCAGCACCAGGGCGGTTTCTTTGAGAAGTTCCTGGGGGGTGCTGGCATAAAAACGCGGCTCCGTGCGCAACCAGGTAATGTAATCCTTGAGATGTCCTTTGAAACCACTCCTCTGCATGACAGCCTGCATCTCGGAGCGGATGCGTTTTACTTCGCTCTGACCGGTGGCATGCACTTCGTCCGCACTCAGATCCAGGCTGGTGAAATAGCGGATACGACTTTGATAGAACTCCACACCGCGCGGCAGTTCACTGGCGGCAATACTGGGTCGGGCTGCCGGTCGGTATTCATCCTGCACAAATTTCAGCAGCAGGCGGTAGGCAGGAATGACCGAGGTGCGGATGGTTTCCAGCCCCTGGCGGGTCAGGCGGTCCCGGTCTGTGTCAGCAATGCCAGACGGGAAATCATTAAAGGGTATAAAGAAAGCGCTGGCAGCCGGGTCATCGACAATATGTGTCTCAATACCAACCTCGATCCCTTCCAGGGACGCCTGCGCAGGCAGGTAACCACTGCTGACCCCCAGGCGCATCAGTTCGATGTTTTCGGTAATGTAGGTTGGAACAGCCTGCAGACGGCTGAGATAATTTTCGTAGTCACGCAGAGTTTCCATCGACATATAGGTTGGAAGATCCGGCAGGTACATGTGGAAACCGGCCGTGCGCGAGATGGGTATGCGGTAATAGAAATGATCGAGTTCCTCGATCTCCATATCCAGCAGACGGGCAAAAATATCATAGTTCAGTTGTTCGGCTGCTGAAAGCGCAGAGCGCGGGATGGCATCCTGGCGCCGGCGAAAAGCCTGCAACTGGGCTTTCCAGCCGGAAAAGCTGGCATCACTGGCGGAAGGCAGACGATCATCATAACGGTTGTCTCCGCACATACTGGCAAAAAGCGGGTCGTACTGCATCCAGGCTTGCCAGTGGTCTTCGAAAAGCCGGGTCAATTCGGTGGAAGGAACGCTCATGGGTTTGTCTCCAATATGGATATCAAGGAAATATCAACTTGCATGATCGGAAAAAACCGGGACAATGCTGAAATGAAAGAAAATCTTCAAAAATGGTCAACAACAAAATTTATGCGGTTTGCCACTGCTGTGCAAAGCGCAGGATACGACTGCGGATGTAATAGACCTGCGGGTCAGCCACCTCCCGGCGGGCGGAGATCAATTGCATGGCCTCTTCAGCGTTAAAACCCTGGGCGATCAGCACGGCTGCACCCATGGCGACACCACGATGACGTCCACCGGCACAATGGGTAAAGACTTTGCGTCCGGTCCGGATGGTTTCCAGAGCAAGTCGGGCACCGCGCTTGAGTTTAAAAATCGGGATGGGGAATAAAGGCCAATCGATGGTGGGTAACCACAAAAATTTTAGTGGTGGCACATGCAGATCCGGGTACGGACGCCTTTCGAGACGCATATTGATGACCAGACCCACTCCCATCTCACGCAGCAGATCATAATCCTCAACGGTCGGCGTGGTGCCAATCAGCAGTTCTTCGGTGATCTTTGAATAATCCACAGACAATTCCTAATTTAATTAATTGATCTTATTTTACTGATAACGTCCCGAAGGATAATGAAATAAACCCTTCACAACCAACCTTCGGGATGTTATGCAATTTACCTTATGGTGCAATGGCTGCCTGCCAGACGGCGTACAGGGCAGACAGGCCTCCCAGGCGGTAACGCTCCGTGGCTTCCTCGCCCAGGTAGATCTTACCCAACCCCCCCTGATTGGGTTTGGCATACAGACCCATATCAGGAAGATCGGTAACCGAGGCATAGAAATTCCAGAGAGGGATGTTCAATTCCACGGCCAGGATAGCCAGGTATGTGTCCGTATCATCACCCTGCGCGCGCTCATCTGCTTCGGGTTTGGTCACCAATATCGGTACCACACCCTTCCCGATCAATTCAGTAACGATGGCATGCAGATATTCCCGGTTGCGTGTCACCCAGTGTGTGCCAAGATTGATGAATACAAAGGATGGTTTGTGCAGCCGTAACTCGCAGTCCACGGGTGTCTCGGTTGAACCGCAGCCAAAGGTGCCATTGTGCCAGAGCGGTGAAAGCAACCCACCCGCAGTGGTGCCGTCCTTGACAGTCGGGCTTTCACGGTTGAATGACCCGGCAAAATAGTCGAGCATATCCTTGAAATCGGGGGGCAGGGACTGCTGGCGTTCCGGGTCGGTTTCGTAAACACCCAGGAAGGTTTCCGGCTGGCTATTGCAATCCCCGAAGATGGAAAAAGCGTGCGGATCGTTGCCGAGCTGCTGACCGAGCAGGTAGATGGCGCGGATATTTGGGGTTACAACCGGCAGGACAGGCCAGGATCTCCAATCAACCGGGTCGAGATCGGTGCTCTGTCGCAACGCGGTGGGAGAAGGTGTGAGGGGAATCAGAGTTGGAGTTGGTGTCGAGGTAAATTGAACGCGGGTGCTTGTGGCAAGCGAAGGTCCAGTTTGCGAGGCTGTCTCAGAGGCCAGCGGGCTGGCAGCCGGTGTACAACCTGCCAGCAGCGCTACCAGGAGCATGAAGATCAATGTTTTTTGCATTCTGTTAAGTATAGTCTCAAAATGTGAGATTTCGATGAAAAGAATAACTTAATTTCTATTTTTTTGGAAATTATATTCGTTATGAAAACGTCCCGAAGGATGGATTTCCGGAGTTGAATTTCGGGATGAACCTTCGGGACGAAATAATAAGGAATATTAATTAACAATGGTTCAATTCTGAGCGCACCAATTATTATATTGAAATGCCTTGACCCTATTATGGCAAAAACTCAAGATCATCTAAATCTTTGGCTCTTCCACTGGCTTTCTTGTTGATCTTGAGGTCGGTCAAACTGATCAGATCAACTTTGACACCATCCAACTCAGCCACTATCAGTTTTTCATAGCAAGCATCAAACTTTACGCCTGAAAAAGAAGTGCATATTTTAAGTTTAACAGGTGGAAATCCAATGCGAATTTCTTGATTTTCTTTTAGGAATAATTCCGGGGAAAGTCCGGGTAGATTAAAACCAAACTCATTAAGTACGGTAACAATGTTTTTAGCATTTTCGGGATCAATATCCACCCAAATATCCATGTCTTCAGTTGCACGTGAATATCCGTGGTAACCGAGTGCATATTCCCCAATCAACAGGTAGCGGACATCATGTTCTTTGAGTAATTTTAGAAATTCTTTGAAGTCTAGCGGTAATCGGATCGTAGCCATGGATGATTTGCCGTCTTGTCTCAACGGCATCCAATCTTTCATAGGGTGATGTGGAAAGTCAATAAACCTTTTAGTCCTCGTTGTTTTTTGCCGGTGAAGAAACTGGGAAGGCAGATTTATCGAGTCCTGGTAGTATGTTATTAACTTTCATACAACCAAGTATAGCATGAACTTACCAAGGGCTTAGGATATTTCTCCCAGATAGATAAAAAAGATGCGGTGGTAAGACCGCATCGACTTATGCTTATGTAATTATCCTCTAAAAGATCAACTCTCTGAAGGTGTGAAATAGACATCAGTGGGTTTAAGCTTGCTGTTACGCAGGAAGTGGGGCCGGACCTTCATACCGATCCAGTCCAGGCTGGCTGCTTGCGGCTCCAACCCCATCAGGCGGGTCAGGAGCAGGGTATTGACGCCTTCGATCTCGACCAATGCCAGCACAAAGGGAGTTTCGGGTAGAAATTCCTCCGATCCAAAATGGCAGACGGTGAAGGCATGAACCTTGGCGGGTCGGTCGGTGATATCGATCCAGTTGGTCTCTTCGCCCGAGTACATGTCATGACCGCGCGGGCTGGCATAAGTGTATCCGGATTCCGGATCCTGGCTGGCCAGAAGTTTCTTGTTTGCCAGGCCGGCAAACCAGGGGCTATCCTGTCCG
>JBDRQK010000246.1:0-5159 GCA_043826315.1 Chloroflexota bacterium | reverse complement strand
GCAGTGAACTTTGCCTGCTCCATCTCGGACAGGGTTACGGCACTTTTCATTGATGTCGACCCAGGTCCGGATGAAAAAGAGGTGCAAAAACGATGGAATAACTGGTTTCCAGATGTTGAATTTGTGGTGGTTGAGTCCCCCTATCGCTCCCTGGTCGACCCTTTACTCACTTACCTAGACAAGACCGATGCTGAGCATAATGATGGACAAAGAGCCATCCTGATCCTGCCGGAGGTCATCCCGGCTTCGAGCTGGCAAGAGATCCTGCACAACCAGTCAGCGGAGGAGATCAAGAAAGCGTTATTGTTCAGGCGACGTCGGTTCGGCCTGAATCGCATCATTATTGATGTACCTTATCACCTGAAAAATTAACAGGGATTGCTGGCAAAGCCTAGAAGTAACTTCTTGGAAAATTCATGCAAGCCTGGCAATATCTTCGGCAAGTTGCAGGTCGGCGGGTGTATTGACATTCATGAAGATGATGCCCTGAGGGTCGAATTTTGATAATTGCTCCGGGTGGACAGAATGGACTTTTACATCAGGAAACCAGGAGATCAACTTCCAGGCATTTTTCCGCATGGCAGCCTGGACGGCTGGCAGACAGGTCGCGCGGCGGTAAACGGCATGCAAGGGCTCTAGACCTTCCAGGCTGGAGGGAATAACCACATCCAGCGCCTGCTCCACCAAAACGTCGCGCTGGTATTCATATAACTCCCGACTGGCAAAGGGCATGTCACAAGCCACCACTGCCACCAGCGGATGTGAGGCAGCCTGCAAGGCAGTATACAAACCTCCCAGCGCGCCACGCCCGGGTTCCAGGTCTTCTACGAGGGGCAGTCCCAAGAAGCGGTAATCCTGCGGGTGGTTGGTGGTTACCAGCACTTCATCCGCAAGTGGCGACAGGCGCTCGATCACGCGTTGAATGAGAGCCTGTCCCAAGAATGGCACCAGTCCCTTATCCGAACCCATACGACGTGATTCTCCGCCAGCCTGAACAGCCAGTGTTAACATGGATGTATTATATAATAGAAGGGAGATGATAAGGAGTAGCCTTGACCGAAATCACCCGTGAATTGGATAAACTGAGTCGCGAGGCTGAACTGGTGCAACAACTGGACTCAGGAGAGGTACGCTGCCTGGCGTGTGCCCAACGCTGCCTGGTGCGACCGGGTCGACGCGGTATCTGCCAGGTGCGCTTCAACCAGGATGGAAAATTATATGCTCCCTGGGGGTACGTGGCCGGATTGCAGGCTGATCCGGTGGAGAAGAAGCCGTTCTACCACTTTCTGCCGGGAGCAATCGCCCTGACCTTTGGGATGCTGGGCTGCAATTTTCACTGCGACTATTGCCAGAACTGGCTGACATCACAGGCTGGACGTGACCCGGCTTGTGACCAGGTCGTCAACCAGGTGCGCATGATCTCGCCCAAACAGATCGTGGAGGGCGGCAAACGAATGGGTGCCCAGGTGCTGGCTTCCTCCTATAATGAACCACTGATCACAAGCGAGTGGGCTGCAGCCATCTTCAAACAAGCCACTCAAGCAGGGATGAAATGCGTGATGGTATCGAACGGGTATGCCACCCCCGAAGCCCTGGAGTACCTGCAACCCACCATGTCAGGCTACAAGATCGACCTGAAATCGATGCAGGACAAAAACTACCGCAGCCTGGGGGGTGTGCTTGTTAATGTGCTCAGCAGTATCAAAAAAGCACATGACCTGGGGATGTGGGTGGAGGTGGTCACCCTTTTGGTACCGGGTTTTAATGACAGCAACGCGGAATTATGGGAGATGGCCAGTTTTATAAGGGGTGTATCACCTGCAATTCCCTGGCACATTACGGCTTTTCATAAGGATTATCACATGCAGGAGGCAGACAATACCCCGGCGACCAGCCTGCTACGGGCTGCTGAGATCGGGAGCGAGGCCGGGTTGAATTATGTCTATGCCGGCAACCTGCCCGGTCGGGTGGATGAATACGAGACAACCTTCTGCCACCAGTGCCGGACAGCGCTTATCAAGCGGCGTGGATTTTATGTACTGGAGAACCGCATCACAACGCAGGGAACCTGCCCAAAGTGTGATATGCAGGTGGCAGGGGTATGGGAGTAATATGAAATTAGAACAACCAGACCGGGCTGTTTTGCGATACAACCCGATCCGGTACAGCATGTGAAGGGAAACTAAATTTTTTCAGAAGGATCCGATAACAATCCAATCTGAAGCAGTAAGTGAAACCGATCCGGGCAGCCCCAATGTTCCACCACTTTGCCATTTTTGAAACGGATAAGATCAAAAACTGTGATCTTAAAGGGTTTCCCATTCTTAACACCCATAAACCCACCTGTGTTCGTACCTGTACAGGTCATTCTCAGCCAGACCCTGTCATTTTCGGAAGCCATATCCTCAATTACAAGCCTGTAATCTGGAAAAGCTCTATAAAGGGTTTCAAAACTCTCTTTCATGCCCTGGATGGAAGGTTTCAGCATGAACTGATTTTCAATAAAATCGGGTTCAAAGTACTCGTCAATCAGGGAAAGGTCATGTTTACTCAAGCCTGACTCGATAATTCGACGTGCAATTTTCCTGTTCAATTCTTCTGACATCTTATATTCCTTGAGCATCAATCAGTCCAACAAACATTTTTTGTTTGCTGTTTCGAAAAACCTGTTGCACGATGTAGGCAGCATCCCTTCCAACACCCCCAAGCAAGGATGAGCTCAATGCGGTTTGAAAGGGGAGACCAATAAAGTACAGACCAGGAGCACCTGAAACAACACCGCGATTGTGCTCGGGAAGACCATTCTCGTCGAATATTGGCAGATGGATCCAAGCATAATCCGGTTGAAAGCCTGTAGCCCAAATTACTCCATCGACAGCCAGGATGCGACCATCCTCGAGTTGAGGTCGTCCCGATCGGATCGCTGTTAAGCGAGGAACAAGTTCAACACCTGCTTCTTCAAGTTCCTGGCGGGTAACATGACCCAATGGGGTGCCGTGACTCATTTCACTTTTCCTAATTTTTCGACCTATGGGAGTTTTCACTGAAAGGATATTGGTCATGAACCACCATATTGGGCGGCCATCAAAAACCTTTCCAAACCTGGAGTTGGCTGGAATTCGTCCTACATCACGGCCGGAAAGGCGGACTTGCTTGCCAGCCTTGAAAAGTTCAAGAGCGATCTCAGCCCCGGAATTACCTGCACCAACAACCAAAACAGAACTGGCCTGGATCTGCCCCGGGTTGCTATAAGCGCTCGAATGTAACTGGAAAATCGAAGAATCAAGTTCTGATGCCAAAACAGGTGTTTTGGGTAATTGAAATGGTCCAGTAGCGATGATAACATTTTTGGTGAAATAAGTAGAAGCACTGGAAGATAATCGGTAGCCTTGATCTATGCGATCGATTGCATCTATCCTGACACCGTGCAAGACAGGGAGATTGAAGTGCCTGGCATAACCTTCCAGGTAATCAGCAGCTTCATCTTTGGTTGGTGTACAATTCTTGGGCATTGGGAAGGCCATACCCGGCAAACCATTGAATTGGCTGGGAGTGAACAAGTGCAAGCTATCCCAGCGCGAGCGCCAGGAATCACCGGTGCGGGAATTATTATCCAGGATCACAAAATTCCCATTCCGGCGTGAGAGGTGGTAACCTGCAGCCAAGCCGGCTTGACCGCCCCCGATCACAATTGTTTCAAAAGATTTTTCTTTCATTTTCAGTCCTTTCATTGACATAAAGGGATAAATTAATTATATTACTGTATAAATGTATTCAATACATCGTCACTGTATATAATATACCAAATAAGACAAGGATTGTCAATATTATATGAAACCCCAAAATTCATCCAAAAGGACCTATGATTCATCCAGAAGAAAAAAACAGGCACGCCAGACTCGCCTGCAGATCATTGAAGCTGCCCGTAAATTGTTCACCGAGCGCGGTTACTCAGGAGCAACGATCGAGGCTATTGCCCAAGAAGCCAACGTAGCGGTGGAAACTATCTATGCTTCCTTCGGAAATAAGAGGGAGATATTAACCAGGCTGATCAGCGTGTCCCTGGTCGGGGATGATGATCCCACTCCGCTTTTGCAACGCCAAGGACCTCTAAAGGTTATGCAAGAAAAAAACCAAAGACGACAAATCCAACTATTTGCAATTGACATGACTGAAATCATGGGGAGGGTTGCTTCACTTTTTGAAGTTATGCGCTCAGCAGCAAAAAATGAACCTGAAATTACCACCATCCTACAGAAGATCCTCGAGGAAAGGTTGGGGGGAATGAAAGTTTTTATTCGCGCCCTGATGTCCAATGGACCATTGCGGGATGAGATAAGTCTTGAGGAAGCCGCCGAAACCACCTGGGTTTTAAGCAGCGGAGAAGTGTATTCATTGTTGGTGGTGGATCGTGGCTGGTCGACAGAGAAGTACAGCCGATGGTTGGCTTCTGCACTCTCAAACCTACTACTTCCTTGAACGCCGTGGCTGGATCTTAAAGTAATTTCAGAAGATCGTCATATTCTTCATCCGGCATGCCAAACCAGTTTTCCGGCTGCGGAAAGGTTTTATCGGTGACCTCAGCGGCGTAGCTTTTAAGACCTTTCAATATCACCTCACCGGCATTCCCGAACACTTTGGCCATCTTCGGTTTAAACTTGGGATACAAACCAAACATATCGTGATAGATAAGCAATTGCCCGTGGGCATCCGGTCCAGAACCAAGACTCATAATAATACAGTTCTCGGTGCGTTCGGTGATGAGCTTGCACAAGCGGTCGGGGACCATCTCGAGCAGAATGGCAAAGGCTCCGGCATTCTCAAGCGCCTTGGCATCATCCAGGATTTTCTTAGCCAGTTCAGCTGACTTACCCTGGACACGGAAACCGCCCAATGCTGCCACGGATTGCGGTGTCAGACCCAGGTGACCAATGGCCGGGATACCGGCCTCGACAATACCCTGGATACGGTTGGCCATGGCCGCGCCACCTTCGAGCTTGATGGCATCACAACCTGCCTCGGCCATGAAACGCCCAGCGTTCAGGATGGCGGACTCGACCGAGGATTGATAGGTCATGTAGGGCATGTCACCAACCAGAAAGACAGTGGGGGCACCACGGCGCACAGCCTGGGTATGGCGGATCATATCGGCCATGGTG
>JBDRQK010000245.1:0-2455 GCA_043826315.1 Chloroflexota bacterium | reverse complement strand
CATGTATGGTGTTGTCAAAAGCGTGGATCGGGAACTGGAGATCATGGATGGTACCCATGAGATACCTCAATATGACATTTGGAGCGCATCCTACCGCTTGTATCAATCCATGCGCTTTTGGCCGGAAGGGACCATCTTTGTTTCGGTCGTGGATCCGGGAGTTGGCACACCGCGCAAAGCCAGTGTTGCCCTAACTTCAGACGGTTATTATGTGGTCACACCCGATAACGGCAGCCTAACTCATCTTAAACAATGGGTGGGCATCACTGAGATCAGGGAGATCGATCAGCAAGTAAACCGTTTGCGCGGCAAAGGTACTGAAGAAGTGAGCGTTTTTCACGGCAGAGATCTTTTTAGTTACTGTGCAGCCAGACTCGCCAGTGGGATCATTTCATATGAACAGGTTGGTCTTGAATATCCTGTGAGTGAAATTATCGTGTTTCCTGTTGAAGAACCTGTGTTACTGAACGGAAAGGTGAGAGGCATATTTGAGATCGGCGACCCAAATTATGGCAACCTTTGGACAAATATACCCCTCTCAATGTTTGTTGAGGCAGGCTTTGATTATGGCGAAACACTCCACATCGTCGTTCGGCATCAAGGGCAGATTGCGTTTGATGAAAGAGTTCTTTTCCATAGGTCCTTCGGTTATGCCCCAAAAGGGGAGCCCATCATCTACAACAATGAGTTAATGAAAGTTTCCTTGGCGATCAGCCAGGGCAATTTCAGTGAACGCTATGGTTTGAATTACGGCTCGGACTGGGAAGTGGAGTTCAGTAAATAGCAGATTGATATAAAAGAATCAAAGCTAAAACTTTTATCTCAAGGGGATGAATCCGAAATAAGTTGACAGTAGATCGATTGGTTGATTTTCTTAATGCACCTGAGGTCGAGTATCTCATTAGAACAGGAGAAATGCTTATTAAGGAAGAAGATTAATTGATTACGGGTGGAATATTCCTTCTCTGCCTTATCCTCATCCCGACCTGAAAGACAAGCAGCATGATGATGCTGAGTGCCGTACCCGCTGTGAATGAATTTAGTACCCCTCCGGGAAAATCACCCGGATTAAAGAATGCCCCCGCCAACACCAGTACTGCCCAAAGGGTGATACTCTGTAATGGAATTTGCCATGCGCTCCAGCGCATATCACGGCTGGTATAGATCCCGCCAACACCGAGCAGACTGAACCAGCCAGCCATAATACGGGCTGTCAGAGGGGATAACTTCCACGGCCAAATGGGGAGGACTGTTTGTGGAAGAATGAACATGAAGATTGCCCAAATGATTGCAGCAATTCCAAAGACCAGGAATGCCCTCCTGGCGAAGACTGGGACATCGATATCATCCGGTTCTGGTGTCCTGGGGTCGGTGATGTGGTTGCAGTACCAGAGGTAGTAAACCAGCAGGGGAGTGATGATATATAAAATCAGCCAGAGTTGAAATGGAAAGTGGTGAATATCAAAACGATCCCAATGAAGAAGCGTAGCCAGCAGCATGGCGATGGTGAAGGATGTGACCGGTGGGAAAGCTCCCGCAACGCGGTGCCAGCGGCGACCGAATATGGCAAAAATAAACATATACGCGCCGCCCAGATATCCCGCGCCCATGAACAGTGCAGTCATATGTGGTTGGATCTCCCAGGCAAAACGTTGCCCGGAGAGATCCGGGAAGAAGAACAGAATCAAAAAAGCCAATAGGAGAAATGGAACCACGATCAATAAAACAATACGTGTTTGAAGCAGGATCCGGTCATCTTTCATTAAAAACACCTCTTTCGAAAGGAAAATAACCTTATAAATATGATAAACAATATCTAAAAACCTATTATATCAGAATTGGATGATTTATAGAAAACAAATGGTTTCTCCAAAACATCATCGTTAATGATGAGCTGTCTGGATGGGGTTAGGCAGGAGTGAAAAAAACCACAGATAAGAGCAGTATTTTTATTCTTCGTTGATCGTCCTGTTATGGAAGTCTCAATCCTGGCTAAAGATGATAATGATACAATTAAGCCAGAACACTGATGATCAAACAATACATAAAATATACCTAAAGGAAAGATTATGATAGAGGATGAAAAAATTAGAAAGATCGAATCGGATCCTGATAAATCCATGGTAAAGGAGTCGATAAGTAGGAATAAATTAATTAAAGACCGTCAGAGAAAAGGTTGTCTGCGCTGGATCTTGATAATTATCGCGATACTAATTGGTTTGGTTATCTTCTGGGGCATCAGTGTCTGGCGGGCACCTCTTTCAGAATCTTTTGATTTTAGCGGTGGACCGTCAACCATCAAGCGTTATTCCCCGAACCTTCAAATTCCAACCCTTCAAGCAACCATGGATCCAGACAAGAAACCTGTTTGCGGGAACGAGTCGGAGTGGTTCGTAATGCTGGTCGGATTGGATTCCAGGGAAGAAGGTTCAGAATATCTTTATGGTTTGGCGGA
>JBDRQK010000244.1:0-31121 GCA_043826315.1 Chloroflexota bacterium | reverse complement strand
AGAAAGGATCATGGATAGTATCAAGACGATGGAAATTCCTAAAAATATATAACTCATGGTTCTAACCCGGCGTTGTTCCCGATCTATCTTTGGTTTTGTAGTAGCTTTATTTACGGTTTTCTTGGAATTCTTGCCTGCCATAACATATTTCCTCAATTCATTAAATTTTTTTACTCAAGATTTGCTTTTATACTTTCAGCCAAGCGCAGGGTAATACCCGGTACAACGGAAAGATCTTCCGGGGAGGCTGCCTTTATCATATCAACTGATCCGAAATGTTTCAAGAGGGCTTTACGGCGTGCTGGTCCTATTCCAGGAATTCCGTCCAAGACTGAGGCTAATCCCAACTTGGTGCGCTTTTTACGATGGGCAGTAATCGCAAAGCGATGGGCTTCATCCCGGATTCGCTGGATGAGGAACAACCCCTGGGATTGACGTGGAAGCAGTAATGGATTGGAACAGTTTGGAAAGAATAATTCCTCCTCCTGTTTTGCCAGCCCTACAACCGTTAGTTTATCCAGCAAGCCATATTTTTCAAGGACATGAACAGCACGACTGAGCTGCCCTTTACCACCATCCACGATCAAGATATCCGGCAAAATTGAGAAGGCTGTATCCGGTTTACTACCCGGATCCAATTCTTTTGACCGGGAAGCCTGCCAGCGGCGGAACCGTCGGGTGAGCACTTCCTCCATACTGGCAAAATCATCCGGACCAGAGACCGTCTCGATATTGAAACGTCGATATAATTTCTTGTCGGGTACACCCTGTGAAAATACCACCATACTACCAACAGATGCCGTTCCCTGGGTATTGGAGATATCATAACACTCGATACGGTTGGGAGGTTCTGCCAGATTTAATGCTTTTTGGAGTTCTGCCAAGGAAAGTTCCTGGCGATGGGTGTCTGCCTGCCACTGGGCTTGCAACGCCTGCAAGGTCTCAGTGGCATTCTCAGTTGCCATCTTAACAAGTTCTTTTGGTTGACCTCGATGTGGCACCACCAATTTCACTTTATGCCCACCAGACCTTCCACGCAGCCATTGCTGGATGATCTGGGTTTCTTCAATTTCTTGCGGAAGCAGGACCTGCCCGGGGATAAATGCTGCTTCAGTATAAAATTGTTTCACAAACTCCGTGATCACTTCAGCATCCAGTGTATCTTCGGTACCTTCCAATACAAAGTATTCTCTTCCGATCAATTTTCCACCACGTATGAAAAATACCTGCACGCAGGCTTCATTATCGTTGCGTGCCATGGCAATCACATCTGAATCGACATAATCCGAAGCGAAAACAACCTTCTGTCGTTCGATAATATTACCTAGTGATTTCAACTGGTCACGCAGGGCTGCGGCTCGCTCAAATTGCAACTCCTGTGAAGCGAGATCCATTTTTCCCTGAAGTCGGGAAATTACTCCAGTTGAGCGTCCATTCAAGAATTCCTGCAAGTCGCTGATTACCTGGCGATATCCATCCCGGTCGATGGCTCCAATGCAGGGTGCGGTACATAATTTTATGTCATGATACAAACAAGCCCGGGCATCCATTCCTGTGATCTGGCGATCACATGTCAGGAAGGGAAATATTCGTCGTAAAACATCCAAAGTTTGATGAACCGCCCAGGCTGATGTATAAGGTCCGAAATAACGGGACCCATCCTCCTGCATCTGGCGGGTTACGGTCACTTTTGGAAAATCTTGTGCCCAATGTACCTTGATGTACGGATAGCGCTTATCGTCCTTCATGCGAATGTTGTAATGGGGACGATAGCGCTTGATCAGGTTCATTTCAAGGATCAAGGCTTCAAGTTCGGAACCAACTACGATCCATTCCAGGTCAACGATTTCTTTCACAAGGCGGCGGGTCTTATGGTCATGACCTGCATCATTGTGGAAATAGGAACGTACCCGGTTCCTTAAATTAATTGCTTTGCCGACGTAAATAATCTTTCCGTTGGCATTTTTCATAATATAGCAACCGGGTTTATCCGGCAGGGTTGCCAGGATCCCTTTCAGATG
Organism: Chloroflexota bacterium; assembly: GCA_043826315.1. Taxonomy (GTDB): domain Bacteria; phylum Chloroflexota; class Anaerolineae; order Anaerolineales; family Villigracilaceae; genus UBA12087. Next base: position 29,100 of record JBDRQK010000244.1, on the reverse strand, counting down.
TTCGGAAATTTCCATGAAAGTAATTTTATCACGGGCACGTTACAGAATACGGGAGCCATTGCGAGAAAGAGAACGATGGATTCTCGACATTAAACGATCAGTCATTTCCAAGATCTGGAGTTACCTCTTGAGAGACTCACCCCCTGCCAACACCATATAGAACCAATTTCTGGGAAAAGCCCAAAGGATCTCCTGTGGTTATTAGAAGATTTATCTTCGATAGGAGGAACAAAGAGGAACGAAAAAGGTTTTTCATCCAAATATTAACTGTCTTGTGACCTATTGTGTGGCTCAAGTCAAGTGACATGTCGTTTAAATAATTTGTGATTTTTTATCCAACATATTTTAGTATTTTTGTTCTATTAATGTAAGTGGTAGAAATTTATGATACCAGGCGATTTTCGAAGACCCCGGGGAAATATCATCTTTCCAGTATAATGAGGCGCAAAGATTATCAGATTTTCTTGCTGTGGGTTTAACCCTCTGAAAAAAATAACCTTAGGATTAGAAAAAGGATCCGTTTGACAAAATGACTGAACTTATCGAATTTACCATCGGTGGAATGCTGCGCCAGAAAAAAATTAAACTGGCTGTGGCTGAATCCTGTACAGGTGGATTGGTTTGTGACCGTATTACCAATATACCCGGTTCCTCGGAATATTTTATGGGTGGCATCGTTGCGTATGCATATGAAGCAAAAGTCAATCTGCTAGGTGTCAGCTGGGATACGCTGACAGCTTTTGGCGCAGTCAGCCGCCAGGTAGTATTGGAGATGGCTCGTGGTGCCTGCCGAGTGTTGGAGACTGAACTGGGAATCTCCGTAAGTGGGATCGCCGGACCGGGTGGGGAAACCGATGAAAAACCAGTTGGAACGACTTGGATTGGGCTTTGCACTCCGGAGGGAGAGTGGGCACGCGGGTATTGCTGGGATGGCAACCGCCTGGAAAATAAATCAGCTTCAGCCGAAGCTGTTCTGCAATTGGTTTCTGATTACCTGCAAGGGGGAAGAGATCTGGATAATAACTTGAATTAATATCCTTGCAATTAATATTTGCAGATCATTCAGATCCCGGGTATTCACCTGATACAATCATACAGACCCCCCCAGATTTATGGAAGAACTCATAACAACTCTTATGGGTGTTTCCCCCCAAAACTTGATCTTGCTTTTCTCAAACTCTTGCCAAGATGGGGTTAATTTCTATTAAGTAATGAAGCATATAAGATAAGCAAGGTGATTATTTTGAAAAGAATAATGATCATTCACAATGCTGGTAGTTCACTTACTCCAAATTGGATGAATAACATTAATACAATCTCAGCATTTTCTTATCAACCAAGGTCGATTTTATATCAATTGTTACCTCATTCAGGTGAAATACTCCCAATAATAAATTTCTTAATTTTGTAATAAATAATCTTATGACATAAATCACACTGAAAAGTGTCTTATTAATCCAATTCTCATACTTGACTGTCCCGGTTACATTGTGTATAATGACCCAATGCTCGAGATATTATTCACAATGTCATGGAGGTGCCTATTTCTTATATCCCAAAGCTCTTTGAGCAATTTCACCCAATGATTACATTTTGATTAAGGAGAATGAAGAATGTTTAATAAGAAAATGCTATTTCTCGTTGGTATACTTCTAGCCACCGCTTTCGTTTTAGCTGCATGTGCCGGTCCTGCCGGTCCTGAAGGTCCTGCCGGCCCAGCAGGTCCTGCCGGCCCTGCTGGTGCCGCTGGCGCCGATGGCGCTCCTGCAATGGCTGCTGACCTGACCTGCACCGAATGCCATAATGATTCTGCAGATCTTTCCAGCAAAGCAGCTATGTATGCAGCATCAAAACATGGTAGCAGCCTGGTCTATGTTGAAGAGGCTGGAAGAGCATCGTGCTCGTACTGCCATGATGGCAGCGCCTTCAGTGAAAGCGTTGCCGCTGGTTTGACCCCCGATAAAGTTGAAATCGTCCATACCAACGCAACTCCCCAGGACTGCCGGGCATGCCACCAGATCCATACCACCTACACGAGCGCTGACTGGGCTCTGGAAACCACAGCCCCCGTGGCTTTTTACGCCATTCCTGGTGTGACCTTTGATGGTGGCACAGGTAACCTGTGCGCCAGCTGCCACCAACCACGCCGTTTAGCCAATGCTGCCGTGGATGGAATAGTAAAAGTGGATACATCCCGTTACAATCCTCACCATGGTCCCCAGTCTTCAATGCTATTGGGTACCGCTGGTGCCGGCCTGGAAGGCAAACCTTCCGCCCATTACTCCATGGTTGAGAACACTTGTGTAGCCTGTCACCTTGGTGAAGGCGACAATCATACCTTCGAACCTCAACTCGCCACCTGCCTGACCTGCCATGCAGATATTGAAGATTTCGATGTGAACGGTGCCCAGAGTGAACTGCGAGTCAAAGTTGAAGAACTCCAGGCAAAATTGCTGGCAGCTGGATTGATCAAGGACAACGGAGATGGCACATTTAGTGCAGTAACCGGTGATTATCCAGAAGCCCAGGCAAATGCGTTGTGGAACTGGGCCTATGTCGGTGTTGAAGACAAGAGCATGGGTGCTCACAACATGACCTATGCCAATGCCTTGATCGACGCTTCATTGCTGGCTTTCCCATAAACCAGCATTCGGATAAATAGTTAATTTAGGAAAAAGACCGGGACTGAGCCTGCTCAGTCCCGGTTTGATATGCTGAAATCTATAGAAATTCATGTTTTTTATTTGAAAAGTGATATTATTATTTATCTTTCATTAACCATTGTTCGATGAGGAAATTAATGAATAAATTCAAACAATCGATCAAGAAATTCTTTTTCCCCCCGGTTTCATCATCCCGCTGGGTGAAAATACTCCCTTATGTAATCTTAGGTGGCTTGACACTGGTTGTGCTGATCATGAGTTCATTTGGTTGGGAATACACTAACTCGATTTCTTTTTGCGGAACAACCTGCCACACCATGCCACCCCAATACAACACGTATCTGAAATCCCCGCATGCCAATGTAACCTGTACTGAATGCCATATTGGCAGAGCCTTTATTGCCAACCAAATCCTGCGCAAAGCACAGGATGTACGCGAAATTATCGCCATGACCTTTGCAACCTATGAGTATCCGTTATTCGCAACCCGTCTGCGGCCTGCCACGGATACATGTGAAAAGTGCCATCTTCCAGAGAAGTTTTCCAACGACAGCCTGGTTGTTAATGCTCATTATGCGAGTGACCAAGAAAATTCAGAAGAGAGTACCTACCTGATCTTGAAAACCGGTGGGGGTACAGCCCGGGAAGGTCTTGGTTTAGGGATCCACTGGCATATTTCCAATAAAGTTGAATATTATTCAACTGATTTGTTAAACCAAACCATCCCCTATATCCGTGTTCACAATGATGATGGAACCATAACAGAATATACAGATATTGAAACGGGTATCAACCCGGCAAGCCTCGATGAAAGTGAATTAAAACAGATCGATTGTGTGACCTGCCATAACCGTGTTTCGCATCAATTCCTATCCCCAACCCAAGCTATGGACAGTTACCTGCAACGTGGTCTGATCGAGGCTACAATTCCCGAGATCCATACCAAGGGTGTTGAAGTCCTGAGCGTCAAGTATTTAACCTATGAAGATGCCAAGGATGCTATCGACTCTCTGGAGACTTTCTATCAGAATACGTATCCAAATGAATTCTCTGAAAATAGCGAATCGATTTCAGAAGCGATCTCCAAGATCCAGGAGATCTATACTGAAAATGTTTTCTTGGATCAAAAAACAGATTGGGAAACCCACCCCGATAACCTTGGACACATTAACAGCCCAGGATGTTTTCGATGTCACGATGGCAAGCACCTGAATGATAACCTGGAAGCAATTCGATTGGAATGCAATCTGTGCCATTCAATCCCCATTGTGGCTGATCCGCAAGATTTTGTTACCAATATTGAGATCAGCCGCAGTCCGGAACCCGAATCACATCTTAATTCAAACTGGATCAACTTGCATCGAAAATTTTTCGACTATACCTGTGAAAACTGCCATACGATCTCAGACGCAGGTGGAACCTCCAATACTTCCTTTTGCTCGAACAGCGCCTGTCACGGCAGCGTTTACACCTATGCAGGATTCGATGCGCCAGGATTGCATGAAATATTGATATCTCAATTACCCACGCAAGCTCCTGTGGTAACCCCGGCTCCTGTAGTTGGCAATCCAACCTTTGATGCCAATATACAAGCCCTCTTTATCGAACGCTGCACCGTTTGTCATAAAAGCGAAAATCCAACTGCAGGCCTGGATTTGAGTACTTATACCGGTACTATGAAAGGTGGCAAAGAACCTGTCATTATATTAAACAATTCCGCAGCCAGCAAGCTGGTCCAGGTTCAAAGCAAAAAGCATTTCGCAAATTTATCACCAGAAGGGTTAAACCTGATTATCGAGTGGATCAATAGTGGTGCGCATGAGAAATAAATAGTATTTATTGAATATTAAGAAGGAAGAGTGATGGGTAATAATCCTGCCACTCTTCCTTAATCTTTTTTAACTTTCAGTTATATATTTCTCGACCTAGGGGAAAAGTTGTTGACTCGAGCAACACAGTGGTAGCCACCAACACATTATTCGGAAGGTGCATCATCAAAACTACATCCCAATCGCCAAATGCGCCTGTCACGCTCCAGGAGCCTGTCTGCTTCCACTGGTCCCCAACTTCCGGATGAATACAGGAATAATTTCGGCTGGTTCTCGCCTTCCCAACTTAACAGAACCGGATCGATGAGTCGCCAGGTTGCTTCGATCATATCACTACGTGTAAAAAGGGAGGCATCACCTTCCAACGCTTCCATTAATAAGCGCTCATAGGCATCTGGCAAGTTCTCGTGAAACGAATCGCGGTAATGAAAATCCATATCCACGGGAAGCATGTCCTGATCCGAATCGGGGAGTTTTGCTTCAAACTGCAGGTGGATGCCCTCATCCGGTTGGATGCAAAGAGAGAGAATATTGGGCAAGAACTTTTCAGCGTTTGAATAAGCAAACATCAGATGGGGAGGCCGTTGAAATTCGATAATTATCTCGGTTGTTTTTGAATGTAAACTCTTCCCGGAGCGCAAGTAAAATGGAACTCCTTTCCAACGCCAATTGTCAATAAAAAGTTTGAGAGCCGCATAAGTAGGTGTTTGAGAATCCGGAGGCACTCCTTCGGTTTGTTGATATTCTTCATATTGTCCGCGCACTGTATCCTGGCTGGTGATTGGCCGGATACTTTCAAATACCTTTACTTTCTCATTGCGAAGGGCATCTGCACTAAAAGAAGAAGGCGGCTCCATTGCAACCAACGCCAGCAGCTGCAACAAGTGATTCTGAAACATATCCCTTAACACCCCGGAGTTATCATAATAACCAGCTCGGTGACCTACATCCACACTTTCTGTAACGGTGATCTGAATGTTATCCACATATCGACGATTCCAGACCGGTTCAAAGATGGTATTAGCAAACCGAAAGAAAAGAATATTTTGAGCAGTTTCTTTCCCCAAAAAATGATCAATGCGATAAACCTGGGATTCATTAAATATTTTATGTAACCCCGCATTCAGAGTCTTTGCGGATTGAAGATCACTTCCAAAGGGTTTTTCGATGACGATCCGACGCCAACCTGAGGATTGATCTGCCAATCCTGCAGAACCCAGGTTTTCCACCGCCCCCAAATAATACTCCGGGGCAGTAGCCAGATAATAAAGACGGTTAACTGGGACCTTTTCCATGTGTATTAATTTTTCACCAAGACGGGCAAAGTCTTCAGGGATCTCAAGGTCACCTTTAATATAATGCAGTTTTTTTGAGAATGCTTCCCAAGTTTCTTCAACAAAGGTTTCCGGACTGAATAAAATCACTCCTTCCTTCAAGTGATCACAAAATTCTTCATCCGATATCGGTCGCCTTGCGAAACCTACTACATGGATGCATGCATCCAGGCGTCCTTTATTAAAATTATTATAAAGAGCAGGTACAAGTTTTCGCCAGGTCAGATCCCCACTGGCGCCGAATATAACAATCGTGATAGGTCGTTCGGTTTCAAGCATAGGTTATTCCTTTATTCCTGTATCGAGAGCTGCTGCCTCGTCCACCATCCAGACCAGAAGACCATTGGATGGTTGAATACGTTGAGCCGGCCAACGCAATGGATCGGTTTTCCCTTTGAGAGTAGCAGCCAAGGCATTTTTTTTGCCTGAACCACTTACCAAAAAAATCACCTGTCGAGAACGATTGATAAGCATAGGTGTCAGACTGACGCGATCTGCCAACCTTCCCAGGAGTTTATTCTCCACAGCAATCGCAGCAAATTTATCATCCTGTTCCAATGAAGATCCAGGAAAAAGAGAGGCGGTATGACCATCTGTACCCAAACCCAAAAGTACCCAGTCTAAATTGGGCCAATCCTGGCCTTTTTCAGCAAATTCTTTTAATACTCTTTGATATATTTCAGCAGCCTGCTCAGGATCCAACTCCCCCTGGATGCGATGAATATTGGAGAACGGGATGGATATATGTTTCAACCAGCTCTGCCAGGCCATCCCAAAATTGCTTTCCAGGTCATCTGACGCTACACAACGCTCATCCCCCCAGAAGAAATGAATATTTTCCCAGGGTAGATAATCACGGTAGGGAGACATCGCAAGAGTCTCATACAAGCGCAGAGGAGTTTCCCCTCCGCATAATGCCACCAGAAAACGTCCTCGCAACCTTAAAGCTTCTTCGGCTGCTTGTGCAAAATAAAGAGCAGCAGCCTGGCTGAGAGACTCGTAATCGGGGAAGATCAGGGTTCGAGATGCTGTCATTCGTGTGAGCTCACTGAATCCATATTGAGATCATTTATGGATTAACTAAAACTATTCGTTTGTCAGTTGGTTACTCAACCTTGCGGTAATAAGTCAATTGGCAAGTAATATTGCTCCGTATAATTTATTAACCAAATAGGTTTATTTTCCCAACCGACCCCTCTCTTCATCCACCAGCTTTTCTTCCAGTTTTTTAAACAAGGCTGCTGGTTGAGTTAATCGTGTGCCAGGTTGTAGATCACCAGGTTTCCATTGCACACCTAAGTTCCCGCGGTATTTTAATACTTCATGCACACCCAGAACATCCTCAACTTCCTCCTGATATTGCTCTCCAAATAGGGGTTCAGAATATCCCAGATAGGTGTGAAGCTTTTCTGAGCTGAAAGGAATAAAGGGAGCAAACATGATCTTGAGGGCATCAATGGCTTTCAAAGCGGTGAACACAGATTTTGCAGCCAGATCTTTATCTGTCTTGATCTCAAACCAAGGTGCACAAACATCAAGGTATTTATTAACCTCACTCGCCAGTCGTAAAGTTTCTTGAAGAGCTGAACGAAGATGGACTGCATCTAATTCTCTTCCCACACTTTCAAACCCTGCCTCAATGGTCGTTAATAACGCGACATCAACAGGGCGCAGTTCCCCGGGGTCTGGCACTACTTCATCCCAATGTTTGTAAGTAAAGGAAAGCACCCGATTGGCAAGGTTGCCCCAATTAGCTACCAGTTCATTGTTATTGCGAGCGACAAATTCTGACCAATCCCAATCACTATCCTTATATTCAGGCATATTTACGATCAAGTAATAACGCAAGGCATCAGCGTCGTAACGACTGATGGCATCCTGACACCAGACAGCCCAGTTGCGTGAGCCACTTATCTTTTTACCTTCCAGGTTCATGAACTGATTAGCAGGGATATCATATGGCAGCGTAAGTTCTTTTTCTTCTTCTGCAAATATCCTTAGGAATTGTCCGCCTGCTCCCATTAGCTGAGCCGGCCAAAGGGATGTATGGAAGAAAATATTATCCTTACCGATAAAATAGAATTGGTGCGCATCCGGATTAAGCCACCAATTTCTCCATAATTCTTTATCATCCCCAAGGTAGCTCCACTCAATTGCAGCAGACAGATAACCAATAACTGCTTCAAACCAAACATACAAGCATTTGCCATCCCAGCCTTCTACCGGAACCGGTATGCCCCAATCCAAGTCACGCGTGATCGGTCTGGGTAATAATCCTTCAGATTCTATCTTCCCAAGAGATTCACCTAAAACCGTATCACGCATATGGGATGCGCGAGCACGCAAAAATTCTTTCACATTCGGTTCCAGTTTAGATAGATCAAGGTAAAAATGTTCAGTCTCACGCAATTCAAGGGCTCCATCGCCAGTTTTTGCGCGAGGATTTAAAATCTTTTCTGGTTCAAGTACATTTCCACATGTATCACACTGATCTGAACGGGCATTGGTATCCCCACAAATATAACAGGTGCCTTCCACATACCTGTCTGGTAGAAATTTTTTTGCGCCTGGTGAATACCACTGCATGGTTTTTTTCTTGAACATAAAACCATTTTCTTTGAGAGCAAGAAAAATGGATTGGGATACCTTGAAATGATTCTCGGTATGTGTTGAAGTGAAAAGATCGTAGGTAATACCAAAATTTTTAAAGACTTCAAGAAAAGATCCATGGAATTTCTTATAGATCTCTTCTACAGGTTTACCTTCCGCATCCGCCCTCAGGCTTACAGGAGTTCCATGCGAATCTGTACCGGAGACCATGAGAACATGATTTCCTTTCAAACGATGGTAACGGGCTACAATATCTCCAGGTAAATGAGAACCAGTCAAGTTTCCAACATGGATCTCGGCATTTGCATATGGCCAGGCTATTGCAATTAATATATTCTCAGGCATAAACACTCTCTTTTTGAACAAAATTTATCTCGAATAATAACATATATTAAAGAAAGACTGTCCATTTTACTGGACAGGTTCAAGGAAAAATTATTTTTTGTTAAGACATTTGGATGAAATAATGATTGTTGGTTAGAAATAGTTCTTTTATTACTGGTAAGAATAACAAGGAATTATAAATACTCCTTTAATTGCCGGGAGCGGCGTGGGTGTCTTAACCTTCTTAGTGCTTTACCTTCGATCTGACGAATACGCTCTCTTGTCAACCCAAATTTTTCACCTACTTCTTCCAAAGTGTAAGCTTTATCGTTGTCCAATCCAAAACGCAATCGTAGTACTCGGGCTTCACGAGGGGATAAAGTGCCCAACACTTCTTCAATTTTTTCCTTCAAAAGTGACTGATAAGCAGACTGCATAGGTGTGGGGCTATTCTTATCTTCAATAAGCATTCCCAGGTCAGAATCATCATTATCTCCAATTGGGCTGTCTAATGAAAATGGCAGCATGGAGACCTTAAGAATCCAATTTAATTTCTTTACGTCCATCCCCATCTTATCTGCCAGTTCTTCTGGTTTTGGCACACGCCCCAGAGCCTGTTCAAGTTCATGGGTAGACCTATAGATCTGTCGAATTCGGTCAGTCATATGAACCGGCACACGGATGGTGCGAGCCTGATCTGATATTGAGCGTGTGATAGATTGCCTGATCCACCAGGTTGCATAAGTTGAGAATCGAAACCCCCGATGGACATCAAATTTCTCAACTGCTTTCATCAAGCCCAAATTGCCTTCCTGTATAAGATCCAGAAACGGAATGGCGTGTCCCATATACCGTTTGGCGATACTGACTACCAATCGAGTGTTGGCCTTGATAATATGGTCACGCGCCAGAATTCCATCCTGAACCAGGGCTTCTAGCCGAAGGTTTTCTTTTGAACGCCTTCCCTCACCCAAACAATTGAGCTCTTTCTTCGCAGCTTTGCCAGCCTCTATTCGCAATGCCAGGTCAAGTTCCTCTTCCAATTTCAAAAGGGGAACACGTGACATTTCTTTAAGATACAGACCTATCGTATCTTCTGATGAAATGGCAAAATTATCCGGTTCTGACCAATAACCAGGTTCAAAATCGTGATCATTATCGGTATAATCTTGTCCTTCAGTTTCCGCCTCCAGGATCTCAACTCCCCGGTTGCGTAAAGCCAACATAATTACGCTAAATCGTTCTGAATCCTGCCCAGCATCAGGATAGACTTCAACCAAATCATCAGTCGTCAAATAACCTTTTATGGAAGCTTTTTCGAGTAATAAATTCAATAAGTCTGAACCTTGCCTGTGATGTTTTTGATACTTCACCGGTCAGCCTCCAAATAATAATCCAAAAATTACTCGGTTTGATCTTTAAAATATGTTTTCAATATTGAAAAGGGAGAATCTGAATCCGTTTGGGAATGCCCGCAGTCCTTTTCGTTTAAATTCTGTCCACATTCCCTGCATAAACCTTTACAATTTTCTTTACAGAGTGGGCTGATAGGAATCTCTAATATTGCATATTCACGGAAAATTGGTTCCAGATCAATATATCCGCTTTCTGGGACTAACAGTCCAGATTCGGACATGGATCTATCATCGAATGCGTATAATTCACCAAATTCTATTTTTAGCTGATGGTCAGTGGAATCCAGGCATCGGACACATTCCAAAACAAGGCTACCCTGGAAATCTGCCTGAAGATATAGCCCCTGTGGAGTGCGGCTGAAATTTGCTGTTCCAACAAAATTGGTCAGAATTAAATCTTCCCCCAATTGTAGATTTGGATATTCAAAATTAAAATCGCGGTTGGTTCCAATCGGTTGGCCGATTAAAAAACCAATGTTGAGCCGTAGGAGATGATGCGGAGTATTCACAATTTTTGGTAGATGTTTGGATAATTACGATTTTATTTTAACATATCGATGACTCTAAGTCAAGAATTGAGTAAAAAGTTTCGTATATCCTTAATTAATGTGGAGTTCGCAGGTCCAACTCCTCCTTTCCTCCCAATCGTTCCTTGATACGCTCGACCACAATTTCGAGAGCCTGGGATTGATGAACATAATCCAAATCATCAGTATGGATGGTTAATACAGGGCAAAGATCAAATGCAGTCAGCCATTCATCGTAAAAAGTGTCCAATAGTGACAAATAATCCGTAGTTATCCCGGTTTCCATATTTCGTGCCCGTCGACGAATTCGCTCCATTAATATTTCTGCAGGGCATTTCAAGTAGATCAATAAATTGGGAGGGGGTAAACTACCTACCACCAACTCGTAAAGGCGGCGATATGCCAGGTAATCTCTTTCAGATAAATTACCCATGTGGTGGAGGGCACGTGCGAAAATATATGCATCCTCATAAATACTTCGGTCAAGGATGGAAGAACGCGAGTCATTGGCTGCATCCAGATATTGTTCTGCGCGATGCCCTAAAAAGAATATCTGTAGATGGAACGACCATGAACGCATATCTGCATAAAAATCTGGTAAGTATGGATTATCCGCGACCGACTCGAATCCTGTCCACCATCCAAGTCGTGAGCCGATACGTTCAGTGAGGGAGGTCTTGCCAGCACCTATATTGCCTGCCACAACAACTAATTTTTTACTCATCTTGCCTCCATTAATTTGGAATCCATTGATTGTCTTAAAGTATATTGATTTTGAAATGATGCTTTTTTGGAAGTAAGAAGATTGTACTTAATAATATATATGAGAGCCATCAAACCATCGATTAATCCATTTTTTTCCCTTCTTGAATGGACCGTCCATGATAGGAAATAGGCACTTCAATCACACAGAAATTTAGTTTAGAAATCCTGGCAACCACCTCTTTTTCAAAACCGAACCATCGTGAAGAAATGATCATATTACGGGTAATCTTCCCTCGAAAAGTTTTATAACTAACCTCCAGCTGTGAGATTCTTCGTTTTATGGGGGAGAAAGCCCTAGCACTCACTGAAACCACAGGTGTAACATTTTCGACAACCTTCTTCGCTGATCATGGTAGCCTCACCACACTCAGGGCATAAGTCACCCATCTTAGGTCGGGTGATATTTAAATCCAATTCAGGTTGCATTTCTCCAAAGAAGCCATTGCCGGAGATCTTGTTTTCCATAATCTCAGGGTCGGTTTCACCTTTTAAATATTCATTCAACACTTGACCAACACCATCCGGTAATGACCTTACCCTGTGTGGACCGAATCCCAATGAGCGACCACCACCAATCCCTCCCAGCTGATTGACTATTTCTGTCAATCTATCACGTGGAGGTATTGGGGAGGCTAGCCGGAGGATGTAGGAAATAAGGCGACCAATCGCTTCTGATACAGCCGCGGTTTCAGATCCAGCCTTGGCTGTATTTATGAAAACCTCAAATGGATGGTCACCGCCATTTTGGTTAATTGTGACAAAGGCTTTTCCCAAAGGAGTTTCCACGCTGAATGTTCGACCGATCAGTTCACGTGGTCGTGGTTTCTTGGTTGCATGCCAACCTGCCAACTGAGTTGCGATTTCATCTCTGGATATATCGTTAGCAGGCTCGTAGCCTGATTCAAGATTAAAGTTCTGTATGAACGGTATATTTTCTTTCTTTTGAGCGGTTGCCCTGGTTTCCAGAACCACCTTCTCGCGGGAACCGGTGATATAAACCGTAATCCCTTTGCAGCCCAACTCCCATGCCAGCATATAGACATTGGCTACATCTTCTACTGTTGCATTTTCAGGAAAGTTTACAGTTTTGGATAGGGAATTATCCACAAAAGCCTGCATAGCCGCCTGCATAAGAACATGTTCCTCAGCAGTAATATCTGCAGATACAACAAATGTATTACGAATGGATTCAGGAACTTTTGCTATACTTTGGCAGGTACCATGCTGCATCACTTCCTCAATGATTGCCAACCTGGTTTCAGGATCTATCCCGGCACCAGTCAGCGCCTGTTCGAAGCGAGGGCTGGCATATGTCAATTGCAAATCTTTACCACTGTCGTTTACATGGCGAATATAAGCCAGTGCAAAAACAGGTTCACAACCGTAGCCTTCACAACCTGCAACTGTTGCGATCGTTCCTGTCGGGGCTACCGTTGTCTGGGCAGCATTACGTATTCCATATTTCTTCAGTGCTGAGATGATCTCATCCCAATCTAATACCGGCCTCCCCCAATCTTCCTGAGTGGGAACTATGGATTGTGGCGGTTGCCAGGATAAATCATCTGGATCGTAGATACTACCTTGAATGGCGGGAAAGGGACCACGCTCTTCAGCCAGATCAATGCTGGTTTTCATGGCATGATAACGAACAAATTCCATGATCTGACTGCCAAATTTCTGTCCGGTTTCTGAACCATAGCGAATTCCAGTATGATACATAAGATCTGCGAGACCCATAATCCCCAGGCCGATACGACGGGCATGAAGAGCAGCTTCTTTAAGTTGAGGTACAGCTGGGACATATGCATTTGCCTCGACAACATTATCAAGGAATCGCACCGATAGTTCAATGCTCTGACGTAATGTTTCCCAATCTACGGAACCGCTCGAAGAACAATGCTCCGCCAGGTTTACAGATCCCAGGCAACAATTTTCATAAGGTCCCAACCATTGCTCACCGCATGGGTTGGTTGCTTCAAGTGGATACAAATGGGGAACGGGGTTAGAGCGATTGGCAGCATCCAGAAAGAGGACACCCGGCTCCCCATTTAAATGAGCTTGTTGAACAATTTTGTTAAACAGGTCGCGAGCACGGATTCTCTTGTAGATATGCAAAGGAATCCCAATTTTTTCCGCCTGTTCAGGTGTCCCGCTGAATCCACGGTAAAATGGAGAATTAACATCCGGGAATTTCAACTCCCATTCAGCATCATCCTTGACCGCTTGCATAAAAGCATCGGTAATTCCGATCGAGATATTAAAATTTGTGATTGCATTCTCGTCTGTCTTGCAGGTGATAAACTCATCCACGTCCGGGTGGTCAATACGTAACACGCCCATATTCGCCCCACGTCGAGTCCCTCCTTGAGCAACTTCACCAAATGCATGGTCATAAACACGTAGAAATCCAACAGGACCAGTAGCCTGTCCGGCTGATGTTTTTACATGGGAACCCTTTGGGCGAATGCGGGAAAAAGAGAATCCATTACCTCCACCTGTTTGTTGTATGAGAGCTGCATCACGCAGGGTCTGAAAAATACCAGCCTGATCCCGCCCCATATCATCTGTTATCGGGAGGACAAAACAAGCTGCTAATTGTCCCAAGGGTGTGCCAGCACCTGTGAAGGTTGGTGAATTGGGAAAGAATTTTTTACTTGTTAGAAGATTATAGAAATTTTTAGCATGGGTCATTACATCATTTCCCCACACTTTTTCAACTTTGGCAACATGATAGGCAACCCGCCAGAACATTTCTTCTGGATTTTCCACAGGAGCACCGTCACCACCACGGCGGACGTATCGACGAAGCAATACCTGGCGGGCATTTTCTGTTAATTCAATTGCAGGTAAATCATCCGGTACGGGGGGAGTAGAATATAAATCTTCCTTAACAGAAGCAACTTTGGATACCATTAAATTATCTCCCTTAAAGTTCTAATAGTTGATCGATTTCGCTTCGGAGGGATTGCAGGTCATCCAGGCGTAGATACACGATCGCATAACGGATATAAGCGATCTGATCCAGTTCCTTTAAATAATTCATGACCCGGTCTCCCACGATGCGCGATGAAATCTCTGATTTCCCCATTTTTTGTAAGTCGGCTTCAACAGTACCGATAAGACGTTCTATGTCAGCAGCCGAAACTGGACGCTTGGCACAAGAAATCCGAACACCTCTTGCCAATTTTTCTCGGTCAAACTCCTCGCGAGAGCCATCCAGCTTCACGATAAGAGGCGTTGCCATAATTGGCCTCTCAAGACTGCTAAACCGTTGCCCGCATCCCAAACACTCCCGACGGCGGCGTATACCACCGTGACTGTCATGGGTGGTATCCAACACTTTGGAATTTTTGTTTTGACAATATGGACACCGCATAATGATCTCCGATTATAGAACATTTGTAGCCGCCATATATACTATTTGTTAATAATACCTCCCTGCATATTAGGCAACTTTGATTATTCTAACATGATTGCAAAGTCAATACAAGGGAAATATGGCATTAAATATCTTAGAGAATAAACTTTCAGTTATCAAGGACACCCTTGATTGAATCATACTCAAGCAAAGCTTGACGAAAGCCAGTTAAACCCTATAATCATATCCTGTCAACGAAAATATTCCAACATCAACAGATTGCAAATATTAACAGAAAACCATTAATATTTCATAAAGATTACCAATACCGAATTCATTCACCATTAGGAGACAAGCATGCCGAAACTTGACTACCCAACCACACTTCGCGTTGATCAAATTGATGATTATCATGGCACCCAGATTGCTGATCCTTACCGCTGGCTGGAGGATGTAGATTCCCCGAATACACATGAATGGATTCAACAACAAAACAAGCTTACTTTTTCATTTCTTGAAAAAATTCCTGTGCGGGCAAGTATCCGCGAAAAACTGACCCAGCTATGGGATTATCAGAAAGCATCCTCTCCTTATAAAAAAGGTGGTCGATATTTCCAATTCTTAAATAGTGGGTTGCAAAACCAGGATGTTCTGCACGTCTATGAATCACTTCAGGAGAAACCACGCATTCTTCTAGATCCAAATACTCTCTCTACAGACGGAACGGTTGCTCTCAACAATTGGTCTATAAGTCAAGATGGAAAATGGCTGGCTTATGCCATCTCCTCCAGCGGGTCAGACTGGCAAACCTGGCATATTCGCAGTGTGGACAGTGGGCTGGATCTTCCAGAATCTCTGGAATGGAGTAAGTTTTCTGGAGCCACCTGGGTAAAAGATGGTACAGGTTTTTTTTATGCACCCTTCCCCTCCCCCGCTGCAGGTGAGACATATCAAGAAGCCAACTATCAACAGAAAATCTTCTTTCACCTATCAGGCACACCTCAGTCCGAAGATCAGCTTGTTTATGAACGTCCCGATCACCCTGAGTGGGGATTTGGCACTGAATTGAGTGACGATGGCCGATACCTGCTGATCTATGTTTCCCAGGGTACAGATTCGCGCAACCGAATTTTCTATAAGGACCTTAATAAAGATTCTGCAATTGTTGAACTTCTACCAGAACTTGAAGCGACATATACTTTTATTGGAAATGACGGACCCTTGTTCTATTTCTTGACCAATAAGGATGCACCCCGCGGCCGGATTATTGAAATTGACTCAAACAGTCCGGAAGAACTTAACTGGAAAACCCTGATCCCTGAAAACAAATCCGTCTTACAATCAGCCCAAATCATCCATGATCTATTTGTCATCATTTTTATGAAAGATGCTCATGATGTCATTTCATTATTCCGCCTGGATGGCACTCCTGCCGGAGAAATAAGCCTGCCAACACTTGGATCAGTCATGGTGGCATATGAACCCAGCTTGCATGGTTTGCGTGAAGACAGCGAAATGTTTTACGCCTTTCACTCATTTATCCATCCTTTAACCATTTTTCGATATGATTTCATGAGCAGCGAGAGCCAGATCATCTTCCAACCACCCATAAAATTTGACTTATCAAACTTCGAAACGAACCAGGTATTTGTAACGAGCAAGGATGGTACCCAGATACCCATGTTCCTGGTACATAAAAAAAAGCTCCAGAAAAATGGAGCCAATCCCACCATCCTCTATGGGTATGGTGGTTTCAATCTGGCCCAGACTCCAGCATTCGCCATACACCGCCTGGTATGGATGGAGATGGGAGGCGTTCTGGCAATCAGCAACTTGCGCGGTGGCAGTGAATATGGCGAAGAATGGCATCAGGCAGGAATGCTCGACACCAAGCAAAATGTGTTTGATGATTTTATAGCTTGTGCCGAATGGTTGATCCAAGAAAAGATCACAAGTACACCACGCTTAGCCATTGAAGGACGTTCCAATGGAGGTTTATTAGTGGGAGCATGCATGACTCAGCGTCCCGATTTGTTTGGAGCTGCTCTGCCGGCTGTGGGTGTAATGGATATGCTGCGTTTCCATAAGTTCACCATCGGATGGGCATGGGTCAGTGATTATGGTTCTGCAGATGACCCGGAGCAATTTAAAACCCTGGTAGCCTATTCACCTCTCCACAATCTGAAACCCGGTATTAACTACCCCGCTACACTTGTGACCACGGCTGATCATGATGACCGTGTAGTGCCCGGACATTCCTTCAAATTCATTGCTACATTACAAGCGTATCAGGCTGGTGACGCACCCACTCTTATCAGGGTGCAAACCCGAGCTGGTCATGGCATGGGTAAACCTACATCCATCTGGATTGAAGAATATACAGATATCTATGCGTTCTTGGTTTATACACTGGGAATGCTATAAGTTTTTCCAAACAAGGCAAAAAGGTCTGGGTTGAAGTTTTCAATTTATTATTCACGTGAGAATCTCCATGGAAAGAAACCCAGTTTTTTTTATTGTTTCAAAAAAATACTAAGTAATAACTGGTTTACCCAAGTCTCTCACAGTCCTTGGCCGCTTGCCAGGCTGCTTCCATCTCGTTCAATGAAAGATCGGAGACCTTGCGATTCTGCTTTTTAGCGATCAGCTCAATATGGGAAAAACGCTTTTTAAACTTCATGTTGGTTTTCCTCAAGGCTGATTCAGCATCCACCTGTTTCCAGCGCGCCAGGTTAACCAATGCAAAGAAAAGATCACCCATCTCATCCATCAGGGCGGCAGGGTTTTCTGCTCGTTGTATCTCACCAATTTCCTCTACAATCTTCTCCAATACTCCTTCTATCACCGGCCAATCAAAGCCAACCCGGGCGGTTCTATCCTGATATTCCTGAGCCTGGATAAGCGCTGGAAGAGCAAGGGGAACCCCATCGAGCAATCCTTTCTCAACTTCACCATTTGTTTTCCGTTCTTCTGCTTTTAGTTTTTCCCAATTCTTAAGAACAAAATTGACATCCCCCAATTGCTCATCTCCAAAAACATGTGGATGCCGACGAATGATCTTATCGTAGATACCTTTTAGAACATCCAACATTGAAAATCCGCCCTCTTCACTGCCAATCTGGGCATTTAAAACAATTTGCAATAACAAGTCACCAAATTCTTCGGCCATCTGAAGTGGATCCTCTGAATCCAACGCTGCCAGAGTTTCATAAGCTTCTTCGAGCAAATGCGAACGAAGGGTTTGGTGAGTCTGTTCCTGGTCCCAGGGGCACCCACCCGGTGCACGTAGAGCAGCTACAACTTCCTGGAATGCCTCAAAAGAAGTTCCCCTCTCCATAGGAGGAACATATAGAAGAGTTAATAAGCCGATGTTAGAACTTCGATCAATCTCATACAGAGATAATTGCTCAAGGATTTCGGACTCGGTTCCAGCAGAATGTACCAATGTCACTTTATGATCATCCGGATAAATGCTATTAAGGGTCATTTTGACTTCGGCAGCAACCAGGCGGGAATAGATTTGTGCCACCATAACATGTGTATCCACAGGAAATGGAGGTATTTTTCGCTGACTAAGTTCAAGTGCATCCACCAATGTGATCTGTGGAAAAGGATCCAAGCCCAAAGCTGAGAAAGCAGGTTCCACAAAGGATATTCCATTTACGATACGCAATTTTATTCCCTTAATTCGAGCTTGTCTGGCAATTTCAGGACCGGTCGTTTCCGCGATAAATGGATCTCCCGGCACACCATAAATAACGCCTTGCTTTCTTATCCCCAATTGAAGGATTTTTTTTACAATTTTTAGGTATACATCTTCAAAAGAATCACTGATTTCATATAAATCATCAAAGGATTCAAGATGTAAGGTTGCCGGAAAAGCAGCAATGGTCGGGTGCTGTCTTGTACGCAACCAAATCTCATCTGCATGGTTAATAATCTCCCAGGCTTCTCTGGTCAAGTGAAATGGATTGCCTGGGCCGAGACCAAGAATCGTAATGCCTTCCATAACATCTCCTTTAACGCACCACAGAGCATGCAGAGTACGCAGAAAAAATTTTCCTCATACTCCGCGCTCTGCGGTCGTAGTTGTGTTAAGGGCACTCTATGCCCGAAGTTACAATATTAACGCTTGGTATACGTAGGAGCTTTGCGGGCTTTCTTCAAGCCTGGTTTCTTACGTTCCTTGACGCGTGGATCACGGGTTAGAAACCCACCCTTTCGCATGGCAATTCTTAAATCTGGATTCGCCTTTGTCAATGCGCGTGCCAAGCCAAGAACAACTGCATCTGTCATTCCAGTAACACCTCCGCCTTTTATCTTGACGGAAATATCATATGAAGTCAAGTTCTCACCAGCAGCTGCAAGTGGGGCAAGAATCGACTCATAGTCACCCAACCTTGTAAAAAATTCCTGGGCAGACTTGTCATTGACAATAAAGTTACCGGATCCGCTCATTAATCGAACTCGGGCAATGCTTTGTTTTCGGCGTCCAACGCCTTCAAAATATTGAACAGTCATAAGTTCCTTCCTGCTCCACTACCTGTTAATTAACCTGTTTAAGGTTTTGTGTACCATGTGGGTGCTCGGCACCTGCATAGATTTTAAGTTTCTTTAGAAGATGTTTCCCCATTTTATTGTGCGGAAGCATGCCCCACACCGCCGAGTTGATAACCCGATCCGGGTGTTTCTTCAATTGATCTCGCAAGCTAATCGATTTTAATCCGCCCGGGTATCCCGAGTGATGGTGGTACATCTTTTCGTCCAATTTGTTTCCGGTAACAGTGATATTTGCAGCATTAACAACCACTACAAAATCTCCCATTTCCACACCCGGCGTAAATGTTGGTTTATGCTTGCCAAGCAAGATCGTTGCTATCTGGGTTGCCAGACGACCTAAATTCTGCCCTTTGGCGTCAACCAATACCCATTCTCGCTCTATCTCAGCAGCCTTTGGATAATACGATTTATACACAGTGCCTCTCCAATATCAGTCTAGTCTTTCCAAAATATCATAACCTACTTCAACAAGTGTCAATCCGTGTGCCGGAGCCAGACCTGATGGCAATTTAGATTGTTTGCCGATTGCCTGGGTCAGGTCTTCGAATCTGATCCTGCCCTGGCCGACAAGCACCTGAGCATGTACGATCTTGCGAACCATATGGTACAGGAAGGCGTTGGCTTTAATTTCAAATTGCCATTCATCGCCAATTAATTGCCAATTTGCTTCCAGCACGGTTCGCTCAGTACTGTTTCCTGGTTTTGGAGGGGTTCCAAAAGCTGAAAAATCGTGAGTCCCTGTCCAAATCTCAGCAAGCACATGCAAGTCATTTACCGATGGCCAAACCCGCCAGGCATACCGTTCACGCAACGGATTTCGTTCTTGCTGGCAGAACAAACTGTACCGGTATCGACGCCAATTTGCATCAAAACGTGGATGAAAATCATCTGCAGTTTCATGTAACTGGCTGACAACCATATCCACAGGAAGAGAGGCGTTCAAAGCTTTTCGCAGATCATCAATCGAATGCTTCCAATCCAGGTCAAATGCAGCCACTTGTCCGCTGGCATGAACACCACAATCCGTTCGACCAGCCATCAGGACAGATTTTCCATTCCAGTTCAATTTTCTTAGAGCGATTTCTATCTCGTTTTGAACGGTCCTGGATTTTAACTGTCGTTGGCTGCCGACAAATTCTGTTCCATCGTAAGTTAAAATTATTTGGTAACGTGCCATTTGAACTGACGGCTCTCACCGTCTATCATACGACCGAGTGGTCGTGAATAACTACTATTCTTCCACAAGTTCTAGCAGCACCATATTGGCTGCATCGCCCAGACGTGGTCCTAACTTCAACACACGGGTGTAACCACCCGGTCGTCCAACAAAACGAGGTGCAATTTCATCAAAGAGTTTGTTCACGATGGCGTGATCACTTAACTTTGCAGCGATCAATCGACGGGCAGCTACTTTCTCTGCATCGGTTTTTTCAATGGAATTGCGGGCCGTTGTGATCATTTTTTCTGCTTCCGCGCGTATCGCAGCGGCTTTTGCTTCAGTCGTTTGGATACGTTCATGTGTAAACAATTGCTTGATCAAAGTACGGCGCAGGGCATTACGCGCACCCTTGCTACGATTAAGTTTTTTTCCAGCTACTTGGTGTCGCATTTCTCACTACTCCAACTCTTTCTGAGTTTCATCTTTCATATAGTCTTTTTCAATCATCCTCTGGCGAAGTTCATCCAAGCTTTTCTCACCAAAATTTCGAATAGACATAACGGCTTGATCACCTTTTTCCAGGAGTTCCAACACATCACCAACGGTAGTAATCCCTGTACGCTTGAGTGAATTGAAAACTCGTACAGAAAGATCCAGGGATTCAACAGGTGTTTCTGCCACCTCGCTGGTCAAACCAGAACTGGTAACTTCCTTTTCGATAGGTATCGTCAGGGATTCCTCACTAATTCCAGCAATAAACCGCAAATGCTCAATTAATATCTTGGCACTTGAACTCATTGCTTTTTCAGGTGATACAGTACCATCTGTCCAGATCTCGAGGATTAATCTATCAAAATTGGTGCTCTGACCAACACGCGCTGATTGTAATTCCCAGTTGACCTTTTTTATAGGACTAAAAATGGCATCCACCGGGAGTTCACCTATTGGCAGGTGCCCACCACGCTCATTAGCAGGTGAATAACCACGCCCACGCTCAACCGTAAATTCAATATCCAGGCGAGCCTTGGAACTATCCGCTGTGAATAGATACAGGTCAGGGTTGATGATCTCAACCTCTGGAGGTGTAATAATATCTGCAGCAGTAACAATTCCTTCTCCACGCACTTCAAGATGCATACGTGTGGTTTCAACATCATGTAATTTAAGGCGCAATTGTTTGATCTGCAGCATTACCAACAGCACATCTTCACGAATATTTGGAATGTCGCTAAATTCATGCAGTACATCAGATATGCGAATGGAAGTTACTGCAAAGCCTTCCAATGAAGACAGCAATACCCTTCGCATAGCGTTCCCGAGGGTCATTCCATAACCCTGTTCCAGCGGGCTGATCACAAATTTGCCGTAATTTCGAGCTTCAGCTTCTCGCTCAATTTTTGGCATGACCATGTTACTTAAACCCGTCACGGTTCACCTCTCCCTGGTGCATTCTTGCACACCGTTCTATGCTAATAGACCAATATCCCTGTTATCGTGAATAGTACTCAACGATCAACTGCTCATCCAGGTTTGCATCGATTTCAGCGCGTTCTGGTAAACGCAGAACGCTACCGGATAGATTTTTTAAGTCGCGGCTCACCCACATGGGGGTATTGCGAGCCTCAGCAAATGCCGGAAGTTCTTTGAAGAATGTAGTATCAAGGGACCCTTCACGAACAGCTATCAGGTCACCAATTCCAATCAGCATGGATGGAATGTCCGTTCGACGACCATTGACTGTGAAATGACCATGACTTACCAACAAGCGAGCCTGCGACCGACTACTGGCGAAACCCATCCTGTAAACTACATTATCCAGGCGGGTCTCAAGAGTCTGCAACAAACCTAAACCGGTCAGACCACGCTGTCGCAATGCGATACTATGGTAGCGACGAAATTGTCGCTCTAGAACGCCATACACACGTCGAGCTTTCTGTTTGGCACGCAATTGGCGAGCATAATCGGATTCGCGACCTGTACCACCGCGACGCTTGCCACCACCACCTTGCATGGATTTTCCATGTGCACCAGGCGCATAAGGACGTCGGTCAAAAGCACATTTTGGAGAAAAACATCGTTCTCCCTTTAGAAATAATTTCTCGCCTTCACGCCGGCATAATTTACAAACCGGACCAATATATCTTGCCATATTGTTCTAACCTCTCTCAACCAGACTAAACGCGACGTTTCTTTGGAGGACGACAACCGTTATGAGGAACAGGTGTCAGATCAGCTATAGAGCGCACTTTAATGCCCATGGACTGAACTGCCCTAATGGCTGATTCCCGACCCGGTCCGGGTCCTTTCACAAACAAGTCTACTTCCTGGATACCCATAGCTTGTGCAGCTTTAATTGCCTGTTCGGTAGCTAAACGCCCGGCAAATGGAGTACTTTTTCGCGAGCCTTTGAAGCCTGCAGATCCACCACTTCCCCAGGTTAGGGTATTTCCATCGGTATCTGAAATAGTGATAATGGTATTGTTAAATGTAGCATAAATATGCACCTGTCCTGTGGACAGAGAACGCTTTACTTTCTTTGTACCGCCACGACGCATTGAACGAACATTTTGAGCCATAATACCTCTCTAAATCTCTTAACAGACTAGCAGCTAAATTTACTTGCCACCACGACGTCGACCGCGACCGGCAACTGTCTTTTTAGTTCCCTTTCGGGTGCGCGCATTAGTGCGTGTACGCTGTCCCCTTACAGGTAAACCACGACGATGTCGTAATCCGCGATAGCAACCAATTTCAATCAGGCGTTTGATATTCAATTGCTCTGATCGACGTAAATCGCCTTCAACTTTCCAGTTCTTGGAAATATACTCACGAATGGCTGATACTTCAGCTTCAGTTAAATCCTTGATACGTGTATCTGGATTTACAGAGGTAGCCGATAGCAACTCCCTGGCTCGTGTAGGACCAACTCCAAAAATATAGGTCAATCCAATTTCGACCCGCTTGTTACGCGGAAGATCAATACCTTCAATTCTCGCCATAATTTGACTTATCCTTGTCGCTGTTTATGTTTCGGATTTTCGCAAATAATAAACAACGTGCCCTTGCGCTTTACAATCTTGCATTTCGCACAACGTTTCCGTATTGATGGAGATACTTTCATAATTCCACAACTCCTTAACCAAATCATATGGCTTCCCAGCCAAAAGCTAGATTATACTATCTTTTCGAACTTCCGTCCAGATTTCCATTTCTTAAGACCAGATCAAAGGACTGTCAGGATTAGAGGTTCTCCTTCGGTGACAGCTACTGAATGTTCAAAATGTGCCGTCAATGATCCGTCTGCAGACACTACTGTCCACTGATCAGACAGGACGCGTGTCCTATGCGTACCTATCAACACCATGGGTTCCAGGGCTATGGTCATGCCTGGGTGCAAAAGGATGCCTGTTCCTGGTTTTCCATAATTTGGAACCTGTGGTCCTTCATGCATTTGTCTTCCAACACCGTGACCGGTATATTCACGGGTGACCTGATATCCCTTGCTTTCTACAAATTTCTGAATAGCAGCGGAGATATCTCCCGTATACTTCCCGGAGCGCATCTGATCGATACCAATATAAAGCGCTCTTTCTGTTGTCTCAAGAAGGGCTTGTGCTTTGGCTGATATTTCACCTACACCAGCAGTGAATGCTGCATCACCGACAAAGCCTTCATAGACGGCACCACAATCCACAGAGACAATTTCACCTTCCTTCAACTTTCTCTTTCCCGGAATTCCATGCACCAATTGTTCATTGATGCTTACGGTGATGGAGGCCGGGAATGGTGGTTGACCATAGTTCTTGAATGGTGAATACGCTCCATGTTTCCGCAGGGTTTCCTCAGCAGCCGCGTTGAGGTCTGCGGTAGTAACACCAGGTTGTAAAAGTTCTTTCACTGCAGCTAATGCTTTCGCATTAATTCGCCCGGCTTCACGCATCAGCAAGATCTCTGCTGTACTTTTTATTATTACCTGTCCAGCCCAGTTCATACCGACTGAAATCCTAATGCTTCCAATAGATCATGTGTTACTTCTTCAATGGGATTATCTCCGTTAATCTCAACCAGAAGCCCACGCTGACGATAGTAATCAATGAGAACAGAGGTTTGTTGAGTATATACCTCGATCCGGTGTTTTATTGTCTCATACTTATCGTCATCACGCACATAAAGCTCAGAACCATCGAAATCGCATATACCGGCGATTTTAGGTGGATTATTCTTACTATGAAAAACATGCCCGTGTGCCCGACAAGATAATCTTCCACATAACCGGTCTATCAAAATTTCACTCGAAGCTGAAATGTATGGTACGAAGTTCACTTTTCCATTGAATTGATGAAGGATCCCATCAAGTTCTTTTGCCTGATACGGTGTGCGTGGAAAACCATCCAGCACTGCCCCGTTGGCACAATCAGGTTTAGTTATTCGATCCTGGACCATCGAAATCGTCACGCTGTCTGGTACCAACTCACCTTTATTAATAAATGATTGTGCCAATAAGCCCAATTTAGTCTGGTCCTTAATGTTCTCTCGGAAAATATCTCCTGAAGATATATGCGCTAAACCTGTTTTTTCCGCAATTATCTTTGCTTGTGTGCCTTTTCCGACACCAGGAGGACCGATAAGAACGATGAAGGTTGGCAAGTTACACCTCTTTTAACGAACGAGGAGAGAATCTTCGTATCCGTGTAATTGGAGTTCGGCATCTATGTTCAGGAATACATCACGCACAACGCCGACCACAATCAATAAGCCTGCTGATGAGACTAAAAATAGACCCGATGTCTGGTTACCCACTGGCAGGATTAACTGCACCAGAAAAGGCAGTATTGCTACCAAACCAAGGAATAATGCTCCTGGGAGTGTGATCCGACGTTGAACTTTTGTAAGATATTTCTGGGTAGGTGCACCTCGGTTAATGCCCGGGATCTGGGCACCCATTTTCTTCAAGTTATCTCCATAATTCTGTTGAGCAAATAGAACATCGGTATAAAAGAAGGTAAAACCGACCACCATCAAGAAATACAAGAGCCAATAAACCCAGGAGCCTCCACCAAATACCTGGCTCGTTTTAGCGGCAAAGTTGGCTACCCACTCTATTTTAGAGCTGGCAAAATAACTTGCGATAATCGCAGGGAATTGCAGGAAAGCGCTCGAAAAAATGAGCGGGATCATACCAGACATATTAACCATCAAAGGCAG
The DNA here is from genome assembly GCA_043826315.1 of Chloroflexota bacterium. Lineage (GTDB taxonomy): Bacteria > Chloroflexota > Anaerolineae > Anaerolineales > Villigracilaceae > UBA12087. The sequence goes on along the minus strand of JBDRQK010000244.1, from coordinate 3,351 downwards.
GGTTCCCTTTACTGGCATGGACATGCGATTGCCCATTCTTCGACCTGGATACATAACCGGAACATTACGCCGGCCTTGTTGAACATATACAATTGCGAAGATTGTTAGAATAATAAGGATAATTGTGAAGAAAATCATGAACACGCGATTTTGCTCGTCCAATAGAATGGACCTGAAATTGCTTGGCATTTTTGCCACAATACCCGCAAATATGATGAGTGAAAGACCCTGTTGTCTAATACCGTATTCAGATATTAACTCTCCCAACCAGATCGCAAACATTGTACCTGCTATCATACTCAACAACATAGCGGTTGAAGCCAGGATCAAACCAGGAGAAAATCCAAAATTCAAGATAGGAGCACCACCACTTTGTATCGAAATAGAATTGAAGATATTGATCTGACCAATGGCTGATAATGCTGCCATTGGAACAGCCAGATAATAGGTCCATTTTTCCATCCACTTGCGACCATCGCGAGGATCGTCTTCCATGCGACGTTGCAATGCCGGGATGATAGGTACTAATAATTGCAAGATAATCTGGGCGGTTATGTAAGGATAAACACCCATGGATAATAATGAAAAACTGGAAACTGTTCCACCTGAAAGCAGATCAAGAAAATCAAAAAACGTCCCGGATGCTCCCATATTAGCACGAAGGTTAACCAATGCTTCAGTATTAATTCCAGGAACAGGAACATTGGCTGCCAAACGATAGATAACTAATATTGCTAATGTAAAAAGTAGTTTCTTCCGGATATCTTCCGATTTCCAAAGGTAGCGCCAGGCAGAAAAAGTGGATTTCATATCTCTCCTAATTGTGAAAGCTTAAGCAATTATCTCAACGCTTCCACCAGCCGCTTCGATTTTTTCTCGAGCGCTTTTGGTGATACGATGAACTCGAACTTTCAGAGGATTCTTGATCTCACCTCTCCCAAGAATTGCAACTGGCATACGTAAGTTTCGTACCAATCTGGCATCCATAAGCGATTCCGGGTTGATTTCGGCATTTGCTGCAAAATCTGCAAGCTGTTCGATGTTGACTTCAAAGTATTCCACCTGGTTGGGGGGCGTAAACCCATAACCACGCAGGAAAGGTAAGCGGCGGAAAAATGGCAGGTTACCACCCTGTCGATAGAGGTGGCCACCAGATCCTGCACGAGAACTCTGGCCTTTTGTGCCTCGGCCGGCTGTTTTACCCTGGCCAGAGGCTGTACCGCGACCAACGCGCTTGCGGTTTTTCTTTGACCCAGGATTGGGTTGCAGATCATTCAATTTCATAATCGTCACTATCCTTCAACTTTTAAAAGGTGAATCACCTTGTTTAACATACCGCGCAGAGCAGGGTTGTCATTATGCTCCACTGTTTGGTGTAGTCGGTGCAATCCCAAAGCCAGAACAGTTTGCTTTTGATCCTTTGGAAAACCGATTGCACTGTGTACTAGTGTAACTTTTATTTTTCCTGGAACAATTTTAGCCTTAGGCATTGTTTTTTCTCCTCTCCCAGAATGGCAGGAGTTCACTCACTGGTTTACTGCGCCTGGAAGCTTCTTCCTGTGGTGATTTCAAATTATCCAAGGCTTGGAATGTAGCTTGAACTACATTGAGAACATTTGCACTGCCCAAGGATTTGGTTAAGATGTCACGCACACCAGCAGCTTCCAGAACGGCACGCACACCACCAGCTGCAATAACGCCAGTACCAGGAGATGCGGGTTTGAGCAGAACCTTGGCTCCACCAACTTTTCCGATAATTTCATGGGGAACTGTTGTTCTGGCCAGGGTAACCTTGTGAAGGTGCTTATGAGCTCGTTCTGTCGCCTTACGCATGGCATCAGGAACGGCATTAGCTTTTCCAACGCCCATTCCAACCTTGCCGTTGTTATCTCCAATCACAATTGTTACACGAAACTGGAAACGTCGACCACCTTTGACAACTTTTGCCACGCGGGCTATTTCAATAACACGCTCATCGAGTGGCTGCTCATCTTGTAGTTGTTCGAATGCTGGTACCTTTTGATTTGTCATATTTTTCTCCACGGCCTTAGAATTCTAGGCCACCTTCGCGCGCACCTTCAGCCAGGGCTTTTACCCTGCCCATATAACGGAAACCACCCCGGTCAAAAACAACCGTATTTACACCTTTTTCCTTTGCACGTTCAGCAATGGCTTTTCCAACAACTTTGGCTTGTTTGGATTTATCCAATCCCAACATTTTTTCGCGCAGTTCAGCATCAATGCTCGAAGCTGAGGTAAGTGTGTATCCACTTGAATCGTCGATCACCTGGACATAAATTTCCGACAAGCTGCGATAAACACACAAGCGAGGTCGTTGTGCAGTACCATCGACTTGTTTACGTACGCGTCTATGTCGCCTGATTCGGGCAGCAAAACGAGTTTTATTAGCCATAATTCTACTTTGCCTTTCCAGATTTGCCGGGTTTACGGCGGATCTTCTCGCCCAAATAATGCATACCTTTACCATGATACGGTTCGGGTGGGCGAAGTCCACGAATATTCGCGGCAGTCTGCCCAACATCTTCCTTATTGTAGCCACGTACTATTACCTGGCGAGTTTTTGGATCCACATCAAAGGAAATACCTTCAGGTGGATCAACTTCAATAGGATGGGAATATCCCAGGTGTAATACCAGCTTTGATTCATTCATTTCAGCCCGGTATCCAACACCTTCGTATTCCAATATTCTTTCAAAACCAGCGCTAACGCCATTAACCATATTATTTAAAACCGCGCGGGTTGTTCCGTGTAAAGCACGTTGAGCAGGCGCATTCGAAGACCGTGTGATCAGTAGTTGGCCGTTCTCCATTTCAATGGAGATTGTTGGCGAGAACATGCGTTCCAGCTTCCCTTTAGGGCCATTTACACTGACCATTGATCCCTTGATATCTACCTGCACACCTTCCGGGACATCCACGGGCATGCGTCCAATTCGAGACATTGTTAGACCTCCTGTCTCACCAAATTTTACAAAGATATTCGCCACCAAGGTTCATTTGACGGGCACGCTGGCCTGTCATAATTCCTTTTGGTGTTGAAATGATAGCTACACCCAAACCAGAAAGTATCCAGGGTATATCTTGTTTTTTGGTGTAAACACGCCTGCCCGGTCGACTAACTCGTTGCAGGTTCGTTATGACTGCCTGGCGATCGCGACGTTCACCGACATATTTGATGCGGATTCTTAGCACCAACTGTCCAGGTCTTTCTCCATCGACTACGTCATAAGCATCAATAAAGCCCTCTTCTTTAAAGATTTTGGCAATTTCAACCTTAACCTTTGAGTGGGGCATCGCTGTCAAGGATTGTCCGCTCATAACCGCATTCCG
>JBDRQK010000243.1:0-5517 GCA_043826315.1 Chloroflexota bacterium | reverse complement strand
GCCGCAGTGCCGCGCTCTTTTTCCTGTGCCACGCTGCCCATGCTCATCAGCAGCGCCAACAAAATGCCGAACTGGCTCATGTTCTTGATGTATTGGGTTATGGCATCCCCCACAGTTGGTGTTGGTATAAAATCAGCCATTCCCGCCGGTAAACCCGGCACGGCTGCCAGCATCTCGGGTGTGAATTTTGCCAGTAGTGGGGAGCTCAACCCGAACAGGAACAGAACAGCTCCCACGATCAGCACTTTGTAGGTGCGCCATTGCTCCAGCATTTCTTTGCGAAAAACAACCCAAAAATTCATTGTAATCCCTCCTCTCCCACCAGGTGCAAAAAAACATCTTCCAGTGAGGGTTTGAGTTCTTCATAGCGGTTCACCACCAATCCTGCCTGCAGCAGGTTGGGTAGAAGTTCGCGTTTGGCCAGGTTCCTGTCTTTTACCAAAATACGGCCCGTGTTCCCATTGAAATCGATGGAAGCAACCCAGGGTAATGATCGCCCACTGACAGCCCAGGTTTGCAATCTATTTGCATTGTCGGCTTCAACTTCAAAAACTGGGGTGGCTACCTGGTCGAGTAATTTCTGTCTCGGCGCTTGAATAATAAGTTTGCCGCGCGCCATGATACCGATCACGTCACACACACGCTCAACATCCGCCAGGATATGTGTGGACATCAGCACAGTGCAATGGCCGTGCAGACCTTCGATCAGGTCGAGCACTTCTTTGCGTCCGGCTGGATCCAACGCACTGGCGGGTTCATCCAGGAACAGGACCTCGGGTTGATTGACCAGGGAAGCAGCCAAACCGAGACGCTGGCGCATACCACGCGAGAAACCTGCGATGCGGCGTTTACCAGAATCACCCAGCTTGACCAGGTCGATTAATTCTTTGACGCGTGCCGACCTGATTTTTGCTTGAAGCCCGTACAAGCGACCCAGGTAATCCAGTAATTCCAGCGGGGTCATCCAGCCATAGAAGGCTGGTTCTTCTGGCAGGTAACCGATGCGGTGCGCCAGGTCCCGTCCGTCCGTGGCAAGGTCCACTCCGGCTACCCAGGCTCGCCCGGAAGTCGGGCGTGCCAGCCCTGTCAGGATGCGCATGGTGGTGGTTTTGCCTGCCCCGTTAGGACCCAGGAAGCCAAAAACACTGCCCGCCTCCACATGCAGGTCCAACCCGTCCAGGGCTTTCACTTTTCCGTAAGTCTTAACCAAACCTTCAACTTTAATCGTGTTCATTGTTGTCACTGCTTTCAGCTCTCATTGTCACGGCCAAACAGGAAGTAAATGATCGGACCGAACAGGTTTACGAATAGGATCACCAATACCCACACCCATTTGGGGCCGCGTGTCTTCTCGCGTTTCAGCAGGTCTAGCAGGGCTACAACCAGCAGGATGAGCTGAACGATCACGACCGGGATGAGATAAGGGATATATTTAATTAATTCTTCCATGATAACCTCGATTTCTCTTATTTTTGAATTGTCAATAAAATCCTTCCGTATTAAGACCTCTAAGGTGAGTGGTATTTTGAGAAGGTCTATCCTTACCATTCACCTTGGAGACGATCTATTACGAATCCATGCAGGATGCGACGGTTAATGGAACTAATTATTCAATCTTGTCCACATTCTGCTGAGCCAGCGAGACCATACCGCTTAAGCCTCCCAGGTTCATGGTGTCGATGGCGCTGCTGGGCACGATCACGAGCGCGCCTTTTTCCTTGAGCCCTTCAAAGAGCATGTTCATGGCTCGCAGGTGCAGGGCGGTGGGGTTGTGAATATATGCTTTGGAAGCCTCAGCGAAGGATCCAGCGATCTGCATCTCGGATTCTCCCAAAATGACGCGTGCCTGGCGTTCCCGCTCGGCTTGTGCCTGGCGGCTCATGGCATCTTCCAGGTCGGGTGGAATGACCACATCCCGGATCTCGACCGACTGGACGGTGATGCCCCACGGGGTGGTGCGCTCATCAATGATCTTTTGCAGATCAGCATCCATTTTGCTGCGTCCGGTCAGGATATCCGCCAGGTACATCTGCCCCAGGATCTCGCGCAGGGCAGTCTGGGAAGCCCAGGAGATGGCCGCGCGGTAATCTTCCACTTCCAAAACGGCTTTTTCAGCATCCCAGACCACCCAGAACAGTACAGCATCAACGTCAACAGGGACGGTATCCTTGGTGAGGGTCTTCTCAGCCGAGAAAGGGGTTACCATGACGCGGTGATCGATCCAGTTGGCCAGGGTATCCACAACCGGTATCAACCAGAAGACACCCGGACCGTACAAGCCGCGCAATTTTCCAAAGCGCAGCACGATGCCTTTTTCCCACGGGGAGGCGATCTTGAGACTGAAAAGGATGAAGATGCCTATCAGGGTGGTAGCGAATATAAAGATAGTCGCCCAGTAATCCGGCCAGTGAAAAGTGGTGGTTAGCACGGCTCCAACCCCACCCAAGATCAGGAAGAGGATGAAGACCGCAATTGCTACGCCAGGGACATGCAGCTCTGGTTGCTTGGATGGGTTCTTTTGCAATTTATTTTTCAAATTCAAGTTTCCGATCATTTTTTACCTCAACTTTCATCTTCAGGATTGATCAGGCTGCCGGTCTGTTTCCAGTGGTCAACCTGTTCTTGCAGGATATTCAATATCTCGTCTGGTGCAGCCCCCAGGCGCGAGGCATCCAAAAGGTGGTGGTGAACCAGGCTGCGCAATGACTTGCGACGCAACTCTTCTGCTACTTCGGGAGGTGGCAGGGACAGGATGTAAGTACCGCGTCCCTGCTGGGTGGAAATGATACCAGCCTCATCCAGCTGACGGTAAGCCCGGGCAATGGTGTTGAAATTGACCCGCAGGTCCTGCGCCATTCTGCGCACAGTGGGGAGCTGATCGCCGGGTTTGAGGTCACCGCTCAAAACGCTTTGTCGGATGTGCTCCTCCACCTGCACATAGATGGGTATTCCTGAGCGAAAATCAAGTTCAAAGTTCATCATATTGTCTCATTGTCTCTTTGTATTATTGTATCATTGTACTAATTGTATATCATTGTTTTTGAAAAGTCAAGAGGTAATACTACAAAAAAATACCAAAGATGAATGCGATATAATGTAAAGGTCATAACCTCTAAGAAGCAAAGGTCAAGGATAGTTTGAAGATATTTCATGCGTTTCAATGGTCCACACACTTCTCCGGGATGATTGACTTGGAGTAAAAAAGTAAACGGATGACCCAACCCACTTATTCCGAATTTATCCAAGCTTATCCAGGTTACGAAGATACCCTCAGTATTGACGAGCTGCGCCAGAAGGATTATGCCCGCCTGGATACCAACCACCAGGTTTACCTCGATTATACCGGGGCAGGTTTGTATGCCGAGTCCCAGGTACATGCCCACCACAAGCTTCTCGATGAGCACGTCTTCGGCAACCCGCATTCCAGCAATCCCACCTCCCTGGCTGCCACGAAGCTGGTTGAATCAGCCCGAGAATATATTCTAAAATTCTTCAATGCTGACCCTCAGGAGTACCTGGTCATTCTGACCGCCAATGCCAGCGGTGCTCTGAAATTGATTGGGGAATCCTACCCGTTTAACACCGATTGCCATTACCTGCTTACCTTCGACAATCACAACTCGGTCAACGGTATCCGTGAGTTCGCCCACCGGGGAGGATCGCAAGTTACTTACATTCCTGTTTCCCTGCCTGACATGCGTGTCCAGGAACAATATCTGCAGGACGGTCTGAACCTGGCTCGCCAGGGCTGTCATAATCTGTTCGCCTACCCGGCTCAATCCAACTTCTCGAGTGTGCAGCACCCGCTGACCTGGATTGAGCGCGCCCAGTCTCAAGGCTGGGACGTGCTGCTCGATGCGGCCGCCTTTGCTCCCACCAACCGCCTTGATCTGAGCCTGTGGAAGCCGGATTTCGTGCCGATCTCTTTCTATAAGATCTTTGGTTACCCCAGCGGCTTGGGTGCGCTGATCGCCCGACGCCAGACCCTGGCAAAACTGCACCGTCCCTGGTTTGCGGGGGGTACCATCACCGTGGCTTCGGTGCAGGGTGATAAGTATTACCTGGCCGAAGGTGCGGCTGCCTTTGAAGACGGCACCATCGATTACCTGAACATTCCAGCAGTCGAGATCGGGTTGCGCCACATCAATTCGATCGGCTTGGAGAAAATACATACTCGCGTCACTTGCCTGGTTGGCTGGCTGTTGGACAATCTGAAAATCATGAAGCATGCCAACGGTGAATCGCTGGTACGCATCTATGGTCCGACCAATACAGACCAGCGCGGCGGAAATGTAACTCTCAATTTTTTTAATCAAAATGGGGTGACCATTGATCATCTGGCGATCGAAGAAGCCGCCAGTCGGGTAAACATCTCGCTGCGCACCGGTTGTTTTTGTAACCCCGGCGCGGGCGAGATCGCCCTGGGTATCTCCTCCATGGAGCTGGCAGCCTGTTTCTCGAAACCAACCCACGAACAGCGTTTGAGCTACGATGACTTCCGCCTGTGCATCGACGGTAAAGCCTCGGGTGCGGTGCGCATCTCGGTCGGGCTGGTCAGTAACTTTGAGGATGTGTTGGCGGTGCTTGCTTTTGCAAGAAGTTTATTGAATTGACAATCGACTTTATCGAAAGCGCCAAAGCTCTGAACAAAGATCCCACTAAAGGGGAGCATACCAGTCAGGCGATAGCAGATAGGGGTTGAAGCGTGTCAGGAACAGACTGGCTTCACCAACCTCAAATTGAAACGGTCACCTCGCTGCACCGCATAGTGCTCGGGTAGGAAAAAGTATTCCCGCTCTTCCTGTGTTGTTCACAGAATCCAAGTCAATAAATAATTTATAACAAATCCTTCAATTCTCCATTCAATCAATAAGAGGAGAATGGGGTTGCATTTTCAGACAACCTATGAAATTGACCTAACCAATTTTAAAGGAAGTGCTCGATGTAGAAGAAGGCTTCGGCAGCCTGGGTATTAACCAGGCTAGAAAAGCATCCGTTGACCTGGTTTGCATCAAGACCCGTCCGGGTCCGGTCAGTTCAACCACCAATCCCTCGCCGCTGAATATGGTTGATTTAAGCCCACCCACCTGGTTGACCTTGAAACCGATCCCTTCTGTAAATGCCACCAGGTGACCGGTATCCACGGTGAACTTTTCGCCCTGGCTTAAATTTCGTTCATGGATAGCCCCATATGAGGACAGTAGCAATTCTCCATTTCCGCTGGCTCGCAGCATGATCAGTCCTTCCGAAGCAAAAAAAGTCTTGGCACCACCCCATTTGGTATCCAGCTCCACCCCTGCTTCTGAGGCCACGTAAGAGCCGGATTGCACCATTAAAGCTTCATTTTTCAATACCAGGGAAAACATATCCCCCGGTAGAGCAGGCGCAACAGACACTTCTCCACCACCCGATGGGGCAATATAGGTGTTCTGGAAAAAACTCTCGCCGCCCAGCACCGAACGCGCCAGCGATTTTAATAATCCCCCGGTTGCCTTGGTTTCCAGGGTGACTCCGGCG
>JBDRQK010000242.1:0-16639 GCA_043826315.1 Chloroflexota bacterium | reverse complement strand
GTCATAATAAACAACGGCTTCATTTCAAAACTCTCATAGGTCGGTCGATAGCGTTCTGTATTGTAAAATTCTTTTACATCCACAACTTTCTTCGTTTTTGTAATAACATCCAGGGGAACATTATCATAGCGACCATTTTTTAGGACAACCAGGCGGCCATGAATTCCTTTTACCAAAAGGTCCAGGGCCAGATTCCCAAAAGCCATGGGCGCAATGGAATCTATCGCGTCAGGATCCCCACCTCTAACCATATATCCCAGCTTTTGATTGACAATATCAATTGATTTGCCATTGTTATACTTGGCAGTTACTTCCTTGAGCTGGTAGGACACCAAATCTCCAATTCCTCCCAGCTTGGCATGACCATAAGCATCCTGTGAGAAATCTTTCATAACCATTTCTCCCCCCTCGAACATTGCCCCTTCAGATACAAGTACAATGGCGTAATTGCTGGGGTTATGCGCTCTATCATAAACAAGTAACTCTGCCAATCGTTCGATATTAAACTTGAATTCAGGTATTACACAGCGGTTCGCAGCACCTGCCATTGTCGGTAACATTGCTGTAAAGCCTGCATAACGACCGAAGACTTCCAATACCATTAAGCGCTCATGAGATCCAGCTATTGTTCTCAAGCTATTTGCCAGTGAAATTGTGCGTGTCACACACGTACTGAAGCCGATGCAATAATCCGTTCCAGGCACATCGTTATCCATCGTTTTGGGAATGGCAACAACCTTGATGCCTTCCTGAAACATCCTGACCGCATAACTCAAGGTGTCATCTCCCCCGATCGGGATCAGAAAATCGATCCCAAGAAATTCTAAATTTTTCAAAATTTCAGAAGTTAGGTCATTCTTTTCCTTATTATATTTATCCTGTAAATGCAGCGGGACATCATCCCGTTTAATGCTGCTCGGCTTGGTTCGGGATGTATGTAGAAATGTGCCTCCCGTGCGACCGGTCCTGTTAACCAATTCTTCTGTTAGAACCATATAATTATTACTATTATCTGCGGATTGATCGCGAATCACATCCACCAACCCACCCCAACCTCGCCGAATACCAATTACTTCGAATCCTTCCCGTAAAGCTCGAATGGTCACCGCTCGTATGGCAGGGTTTAACCCGGGAACGTCGCCACCGCCTGTTAGAATTCCAATAACACCTTTCTTTTTCTGTGCCATGAGTATCTCCCTAAAAGATGAATAAATAGGTTTGTATGAAAAAGGTTAACCTATATTATAGGCAAACCTAGGCAGAAAATCAAATGCAGAATCTAAAGATAACCAAATTTTTGTTGGTGACGGCTTTTTTTTCTATTCCTTACGAGGTCCATGTAAACCAACGGAATCCAAATAAATATTGTGGGTTAACCCAGCAGAATTAATCCTATTCCCCGTGCTATTAATGATGCCACCAATGCCACTACGAGTGTAAACCCGGCGATCATTAGCATATTTTTTCCCCCCAGTTCTTTTTTTAATGTGGCTAATGTGGGAAGACAAGGAATGTAAAAAACGACAAACACGGTGAATGTCAGCATTTGCAAGGAAGTCAAAGCCGAAGAAAAATCCACCACTCCCAATGCTTGACGAAGCATAACCAGGGACAATTCTTTTCTCAATATACCAAACATCAAAGGAACACCGGTTTCTGATGGCAGTCCCAGGACCCATGTAAATGGCCGAACCAAGATATTCAGAAATTGACTTACATTAAAATAGTTCAATAAAGCCAGGAACACGCTGCCAACTATTAAAAGAGGCCAGGCTTCAACGATAAATTCGCGGATGCGGAACCATACTTTGCTGAGAACAGCTTTAATTGTGGGTGCTCTGTAAACTGGGATTTCCAAAATCAAACCTGGAGAATCATCCACGAGGATGTGAGTTAGAATGCGACCCGTTGTGGCGATCACGAATATATTAAAGACATATATTCCCAATGCCCATATAGGTCCCAGGTAAAATGCTACGAGCCCAAAAACCACCGAAAGCCTGGCAGCACAGGGTACAAGAACAGACAATGCTGCAGCCAAAAAACGATCCTGCTTTTCCTCAAGGATACGAGTCGACATCACTGCCGGCACATTACAACCATATCCCAAAATAAAAGGAACGATTGCTTTTCCATGCAAACCCAAGCGGTGCATCAGGTTATCCATCAAAAATGCTACACGCGGGAGGTAACCTGCATCCTCCATGATGCTCAAACCCAGCAAGAAAGGCACAAGGTATGGCAGGACGATCGCAAATCCACCTGACAATCCCTGGATAACGCCAACAAGCATCTGAGACCAAAATGAAGTCTGACTAAGATTTTTTATTATAGCCAGATTGGTTTGGTCGAAGAATTTCAATACAGGTCCTTCGATCACACTACCCAGACCATAGACGATTTGAAAAAAGAGGAACAAGATTACAATAAGGGCAATATAACCCCAAACTGGGTGCAACAAAAAATCATCCAGATTATCACGCCAGGAGATTCGCCGGCTTCCTTGTCTGCTTATCAATTTAACTAACTCAGCCGCCTGTTTATGTCTCTCCTCCCCAACTACAGAATATGGACTAACTTTTATATCAGATTCATCATGATGGGCTGCTTGCACAGCAGCCAAGAACAAGTTCTTAACACCTTGACCCCGACTGGCAATCAAAGGTAATACCTTCACACCGAGCTTTTTCCCCAACTCTAAACCATCTATTGACAAGCCAATACGCATGGCTTCATCCATCATATTGAGGCCAACCACCATAGGTCTCTTTAATTCAAGCAACTCCAATGTGAGTTCGAGTCCCTGGACAAGGTGTGTCGCATCAGTAATATTGATGATCACATCTACCTGATTGGACTCCAGGTAGCGTTGGGTTTCAGATTCAGCAGGATTCGTTCCAATAAGCGTATATGTTCCTGGTAAATCAACCAATTCTTCAACTTCTCCAGCTACACGAATTTTACTTTCGGTAAAAGTGACCGTGGTTCCAGAGAAATTTCCTGTTTCAGCTTTATATCCTGCCACCTGATTAAATAAGGTGCTCTTGCCACAGTTAGGTTGTCCAACCAGAGCTATCCGCATGTGTTGATTCTAACCGATTTCCAAGTGGTAGCCCAAATTCGTTATCGCAGAAATTATTAGGTCTTCACCAACCAGATTCTCATCATATTCTACCGACAAAATTTGTTTATGGTAGCTAGCAGATATTTTTTTAATACCTGGCAGGTCATCTTCGATGCCTTCCAACCTCATGACACATGAGGTGCAATGCATATCTTTTATTGAGAATATTTTTTTTATCATAGGATCTTTAATCCTTAAAGTATATATCACCTGTGTACATCCCCATAGAGCATGTAAAACGCATAGTAGTCCCTGTTTCTTGTGGAGGAATATCTACCTGTACAGTTCCTGTATCAGGAAGAAGTACTTGAATCCCAAGTGCTGGTATAACAAAGTCTCTTGAACATGAAAATGTATTATCGGTCACCAAATCAAGTCGGATGGTCTCTCCAGCGAGTGCATACAAACGCCTGGGAAAATATCCATTATTTTCAACTGACAATCTCAGTCGATTGGAAACTGGTGCTGTTTGCTCCGGATAGTATTTAGTAATCGAATTATTTATTGCATACGAGATTGATAATGGTGAACCGATTAAATTCAATCCGCCATCAATTGTAACAAGACCCAAAATCAGGACGATAATAGCCACAAAACGCATAAAAAAAGCTTCCAATTTGGAACCCAATTTCATTGTCAGGTAAGCTACCAGAAAAAAAACCGGGCTAGTTCCCAAGACGAAAGAAAACATAATGGTTGCACCTGTCAAAGGGTTCCCAGTTGTAATTGCTACAGCCATCATTGCCTGGGTTACACCACATGGGATCAAAACCGTTAGAACTCCGAGGAAGAGAGGGGAAAACAGCTCGGTTCCATTTTTAGCTGTCCTGCGAATATATCTGGTTATGAATTTTGGAGGTTCGATGGAAAAATAACGGAAAATTGGATGAACATTGAGAATCCTCAAAGCATTCCCAATCATGAATATTCCAACGGTGATCAAGAGAAATGCTCTCAAGGTTGTGCTCAACTGGAAAACCGAACCGATCGCACCCAGCAAGAAGCCCAATAATGTATAAGCTGCCAACTTTGCCCCCAGGAATAAAAGGATTGGCAAAACCAAATTCATATTTACTTGTTTTACACGTTTTTTACCAAATCCTTTCTTTCCAATTGATTGAACCTGAAGATTGCTTTCCAATTGATGTTCCAAGGAACTGGCCAGTAACCCTCCTTGAACAGCCAAACAACTTAATCCACCTGTTGTCAAACCGGTTATAAAAGCAACAATTATTTCGTTCATAATATTCGAGTTTTCCTAAGCCTCAAGCTATTACTGACCACAAAAATACTGCTTAAAGCCATTGCCCCGGCAGCCAACATTGGATTAAGTAATCCTGCGGCTGCTGAAGGGATCAGGAGAATGTTGTAAATAAAAGCCCAAAAAAGATTTTGCTTGATCGTGTTGAGTGTTTTACGGGAAAGCTGGATTGCGCGACTGACACCACCCAAGTCTCCGCTGATCAGAGTTACAGGTGCCGCAGCCATGGCGATATCTGTCCCCGTACCAATCGCGATACCGACATCAGCTTGTGCTAATGCAGGAGCATCGTTGACACCATCTCCAACCATGGCGATCACCTTGCCAGAATCCTGGAGCTTCTTCACTTCGGCTGATTTCCCATCAGGCATTACTTCTGCCAATACCAGGTCAATTCCAACCTGGTGAGCAATTGCTTCTGCAGTTTTCTGGTTATCTCCAGTGATCATGACAATTTTCAAGCCCATGCTGTGGAGATCTTCAATCGCTTTTTTCGAGTTTTCTTTAACAGTGTCTGCCACTGCGATAACACCACTAACCTCACCATCAATTGCGACCAACATGGCAGTTTTTGCTTGAGCTTGGAAATTATCCACAACCGAATCCAGATCATGCATGGAATAATTCCGATTTTTCATCATGCGCATATTTCCTACCGCGATTTGATGCCCATCCACAATCGCTTCCACACCCAAACCAGCCTCAGCAACAAATCCTTCAGGTTCAACCAGATCGACACCCTGCCGGGTCGCTTCCGCCCAAATCGTCTCCCCGAGGGGGTGTTCGCTGCCCTTCTCCACACTGGCTGCGAATGCCAGAATTTTATCAACAGACCACTTGGCGGGTTCCACGCTGTAGATATCTGTAACAGCTGGTTGTCCTTTCGTGACGGTTCCGGTCTTATCCATAACAACCACATTAACCCGGCCTGCTCTCTCCAGGGCTTCCGAAGTGCGGAAAAGGATGCCTAATTCTGCCGCTTTTCCGCTGCCAACCATCACAGCGGTAGGTGTCGCCAATCCCATTGCACAAGGACACGCGATCACGAGAACGGCTACCATGTTGATCAATGCCCTGGTCAATAAACTGACTTCAGTTCCCATTGGAAGGGGGATCAAAAAATACCAGAGCAGAAATGTGAGTGCAGCTATCGCAATCACTGCTGGCACAAAAATTGCTGATACTTTATCTGCCAATGCCTGAATAGGCGCTTTACTTCCCTGGGCATCTTCCACCAGCCGGACAATTTGTGCCAATGCAGTTTCCTTCCCGACCCTGGTAGCTTCAAATTTTAACATACCAAGTTTGTTCATGGTTGCCCCCACCACTGCATCGCCTGGACCTTTTTCCACCGGAAGGGATTCTCCTGTCAACATTGATTCATCCAGTGTAGACCTGCCTTCAACTACAACACCATCCACTGGAATTTTTTCTCCAGGCCGGACGAGAACCATATCTCCAACACGGACATCATCCACAAGCACATCCATGATCTCTCCATCCCGTTCGATGCGAGCACTCCTGGCTTGCAGCCCCATCAACTTCTTAATGGCATCGCTTGTACGTCCTTTGGCACGAGCTTCCAGGAATTTACCCACCCGGATGAGGGTTATGATCGTTGCTGATGTCTCAAAATATAAATGCCCCGGAAAATATCCAAGCATCGCAATAATTGAATAGAAGTAAGCAACTGAAGATCCCATGGCTATGAGCACATCCATATTGGCTGCGCCGTTTCTCAAGGATTTGAAGGCACCAACATAATATTGCCAGCCGACATAGAACTGCACAGGTGTTGCCAGGATCAACATAAAGATATTTGCCCAATCTCCATGTGCCCACATTGGCAGGAAACTGAAGTCACGCAACATTGAAAAAACAAACAAAGGCATAGTAAGAATCAAACCGATCATTAACAACTTTCGTTGTTGATCGATCTCAATTTCTCTGGCCTTTGCTTCAGCATCCTGCGTATCCCCACCTAATTCAAGAGCTTCAAATCCAGCTGCGGATATTGCTTTCCGTATCTCAGACTGGCTGATAATCGTTGGGACATATCGAAGGTGGGCTTTTTCAGTTGTGAAGGTTACGCGTGATTCCAGTACTCCATCCAAATTGGCAAGAGCTTTTTCGAGGCGGCGGGCATCATTATCATCCGCCAAACGTTTGATCACGAGATCTGCTTCACCGCTGGCAATTCCATAGCCTGCCCGTTCAACCCGGCTGATCATCTCTCCAAGTGCAAGTTTATGTGGATCATATTCAATTGTTGCCCGTTCTGACGATAAATTTACCGAAGCGGAGTTGACCCCGTCCAATTTCTTTAAGTTTCGCTCAACCGCTGCCACACAATTAGCACATGTCATTCCTGTTATTGGAAGAGTCAATTGTTTCTGATCAGCCATTTTTCACCTTCCGGGAAATCTTCAAAAAAAAGTGGAGGCAGGAAAACTCCCGCCCCCACTCTTTAGGTTATTACATTTAGTTGCGCTTAATGATTAGTAATAGTCATAAAAAATTTTAATTTAACGTAAATATCCTGGTTTCCAGGGATTTTCGCAAAAATAATCATCCAGCGACTGGATAATTAATATCCGCCAGCACAGATTTGATCTTCTCTTCAGTCGCAGGATCGTCAAAAACAATTTCCACCTGTTTTTGACCAGCGTCTGCTTTCACAGATTGAACCCCTGCCAATTCCGCAACTTCTGATTGGATGGTATGAACACAATGCATGCAGCTTATATTTGGAACTGAGTATTTTACTGTTTTCATGAATTCTCCTTTGGATAAAACAAATGTAATGATAGTGATTTCACAACTTCGTCGTGATCATACTTTGGCAGCTGTCTCGAATACCTCTAAAATCTCCTTGAGGACGCGTTGGCGTTCCGCAGGATCCTCACCTTTGACTGCTGTTATCACACAGGAATTTAAGTGCTGCTCGAGAATTAAACCGCTGACTTTATTCAGAGCTGCCTCGATCGCCTGGATCTGACGGATCACATCGATACAATATGCGCCTTCTTCCAACATCCTGATAACGCCTCGCAAGTGACCTTCAGTTGTTTTAAGACGTTGCAATGGATCGTCGTGTCTCATGTTGTCTCCTATCCCCCCCCCATAGGGGGTGGGTATCTCAAATTCTACACCTCCTTCAGCCCCCATGTCAAGATGCAGCTTTATACATTATTTTGGAGAGTATCTTTTTCTGACTATCCATATCTACCAATTTATACTATAATTGTCTAATATATTATTCTTTTCAATCATTATGACCTTGATAGAGAATTTCAAAGGAGATTTAATGAGCACCTTTAAATTAACTTATGCAACGATGTATACTCCCCCGGAAGAATTACATACACTATACGACCAGGCATTAGAAGAAGTTAGAAACAATCTCGGGTCAGATCATCCCATGATCATCAACGGAAAAGATGTTTTTTCAACCAATAAGTTCTCCGATTTCAGCCCGGCTGATACCAATCTTGTGCTGGGTACATTTCAAAAAGGTGATGCTTCACACGCCAACCTGGCACTATCTGCTGCCCGTAAAGCATTCTCTGCCTGGTCACGAACACCCTGGCAGAATCGGATCTCCTTATTGCGAAAAGCAGCCGATCTGATAGATGAGCGTTTGTTTGAGATAGGAGCAGCACTCAGCCTGGAAGTCGGCAAGAACCGCATGGAATCCCTGGGCGATATTGCAGAAACCGCTGACCTGATCCGCTATTCCTGCGATCAAATGGAAAAAAACAAGGGATTTGTTGTTCAGATGGGAAAAGATCCACTGGAAGGCTACGAGGCAAGTAACGTTTCACAACTCCGCCCGTATGGCGTCTGGGTGGTTATCAGTCCCTTTAACTTCCCCTTTGCCCTGACAGGTGGTCCAGCTGGGGCTGCGCTGACGGCAGGGAACACTGTTGTGATAAAACCAGCAACAGATACACCCTGGGTTGTACGTCTGATGGTTGAATGTTTTCGTGATGCCGGTTTACCCGATGGTGTAGTTAACTATGTGACAGGTCCAGGTAAAACCCTGGGTCAGTCATTAATTGATAGCCACGAAGTTGACGGGATCACATTTACAGGTTCTTATGATGTTGGGATGAAGATCTTCCGGGATTTTGCGAATGGTCGCTACGTCCGCCCCACAATTCTGGAACTTGGAGGGAAGAACCCGGTCATTGTCTCACGTCATGCTGACCTGGATCGAGCTGCAATTGGTATTATTCGTTCAGCATTTGGCCTGCAAGGACAAAAATGTTCTGCTGCGTCACGTGTATTCATAGAGGAACCAGTCTATGATGAGCTTACCAACCGACTGAAAGACCTGGCTGAAAAAATGACCATTGGAGATCCCACCGATAGAAATGTTTATCTTGGACCAGTAGTCAACAAGAATTCTTACCAGGATTTTAAAACTTTCACATCAGAATTAGAAACCGCCGGGAAAATTCTTACTGGCGGCAAAGTCCTTACAGATGGGAAATACAAGAATGGTTACTTCTGCACACCCACTTTTGTTACGGACCTTCCCCTTGAGCACCCACTTTGGAAACAAGAGATGTTCTTGCCGATCACCACGATTGCAAAAGTAGCCAGCATTAATGAAGCCATGAAGCTTGCCAATGATGTGGATTATGGACTTACGGCTGGTTTTTACGGTTCAAGCGATGAGACTGGCTGGTTTTTTGAGCAGATCCAGGCTGGTGTTACCTATGCAAATCGTCCCCAGGGCGCGACAACAGGTGCGTGGCCTGGTTTCCAACCCTTTGGCGGCTGGAAAGCATCTGGTTCCACCGGGAAGAATTCAGGTGGACATTACTACCTGCTTCAATACATGCATGAACAAATCCACACGCTGATCAAATAACCTTTCAACCCGACATTTTACTCAACTTACACCCGGAAAAAACCCGGGTGTAAGTTTTTAAGTTCATCTGATATTCATAAATATTTCCAATAATCCATGGTTTCCATTCTGAATATGCCTTTTTTCCACCCAACCTATTACAAAGCGCCATTTGAAACCGTGCAAGGTCGTATATAATAAAGGGATGCATTCAGAACTTGTTCCCCGTTTTGGAACGTTTTTAATTTTGGTTGGTATCGGTTTGTTTCTGGTCTTTGTAACCTACGAGTTGGGTGGGACAAGACATTTTGATATCTTCATTTTCAGCCTGATCATAATTTTCATTGGAACCCGATTGAATTTTCGAGGAAAATCGGACTCTCCAAATGCCCGTTTTAAAACCGCTCGAAAATTAAAAGATAAATTTAAGAATAATAACGATCCGGATCCAGAGTAAAAAAACCTTAGGGAAAAATTCCATGAATAAACTTACAAGCCTCTCACAAGCTATTTCAGAATTTGTCAAGGATGGCGATACGATTTATGCAGCCGGTTTTACCCACCTGATCCCCTTTGCTGCAGGACATGAAATTATTCGCCAGGGAAAACACGACCTGGTCCTTGCCCGGGCAACTCCAGACCTGATCTATGATCAAATGGTCGCAGCAGGATGTGCCCGGAAAATAATTTTCTCCTACATGGGAAATCCAGGTGTTGGCTCTTTGCGAATCGTCCGCTCAGAAATTCAGGCAGGCAGACTGGAGTGGGAGGAGTATTCTCACTTCGGAATGATCTCCCGCCTGCAAGCCGGCGCTTCCGGCTTGCCTTTTATGCCCATGAATCAAACAGGAGCAACCCATCTTGAGGCTGCGAATCCGAATATTCAACGTGTTATGGATCCTTACTCAAAGCAGGAAGTTGTCGTTGTTCCGGCGCTCAATCCAGATGTAGCCATCGTCCACGTCCAAAGGTCTGACAAGGATGGCAACGCTCATCTGTGGGGTATCATCGGAGAACAGAAAGAAGCAGCTTTTGCAGCGAAGCGGGTTATTCTTACAGCAGAAGAAATTGTTGACGAATCTGTCATTCGGTCAGATCCAAATAGAACGATCATCCCGGGATTTATCGTGGATGCGGTATGCCATGTACCTTTTGCCTGCCATCCTTCGTATGCCCAGGGTTATTATGACCGGGATAATTCTTTTTACCTTGAATGGGATAAGGTCAGCTCTTCAATTGAAACAGTAAGAAACTGGTTGGAAGAATGGGTATATGGCATTCCTGATCACTCCACTTATTGGGATAAATTAGGCCAGGAGACACATCAACGCCTGGCGATTAAGCCACGATTAAGCCAGCCCATAAATTATGGGGAATATTAATTTGAGTGGTTCCAATAAATTTATTAACAGCCATTTAGCAAAGATCTTTTCATGACTACTTCAAATAAATTTTCCATACCATTCATCGACTACGGCGGGTCAGGAGAAATCATCCATTTTGCTCATGCCAATGGATATCCACCCGGCTGTTACCAACCACTTTTTTCACTTTTAACCAAGAATTACCATGTCCTATCCATGCTGCAACGACCCTTATGGGAGAATTCAGATCCAGACGAGATCAAGGATTGGCACCCATTTACCAGCGACCTGTTGGATTTTCTGGATCAGCAATCTTTACACTCCTCAATTGCCATAGGTCACTCCCTGGGTGGGATCGCGTCCCTACGAGCTGCAATTATCGAGCCGGACCGGTTTAAAGCACTAGTTTTGATCGACCCGGTATTTTTTTCTCCCTTCTTTATTTTTGTCAGAAGATTAATTTGGTCAAGTGATCTAATATATCGCTTTCATCCACTCATTAAAGCCGCCCGATACCGTAGAAGGAAGTTCTCAGACATTGAGAACATTTTCAACGGATACCGGCGTAAACCCATATTCAGATACATGAATGATGAAAACCTAAGGGCTTATATTAAGGGAATCACGGTTCCTGATAAAGAAAACGGCTATAAGCTGGCATTCAGCCCGGAATGGGAAATGCGGATCTATGCCACTGGAATTTGGAATGATCTTGACCTTTGGAAGAATATTTCAAAAATAAAAATCCCTGTCCTGGTTATGCGGGGTGGGGAAACAGACACTTTTCGAACCCCAGCCGCCAACCTTCTTAGAAAAAGATTGCCATCTGCCAAACTAATAACGATAGAAGAAACAACCCACCTGGTACCGCTGGAAAATCCCAGCAGGGTGAACTATGAAATTGTTAAATTTCTTCAGGAGAAATTATGACCGACCAAAATTTTACCCCCGCTGAACTCATGATCGTAAATTCTGCCCGCCTATTAAAAGATGGTGATGTGGTCTTTGTGGGAGTGGGTCAACCCAACCTGGCTTGCAACCTTGCAAAACGCACGCATGCTCCAGATCTTGTCATGATCTATGAAGCCGGTGTGGTTGGAGCAGAACCATCCCGCTTACCGTTGTCCATTGGTGATCCAACCCTGGTAAGCGGTGCACTCTCGGTAGTCAGCATGTATGATATTTTTGCCAACTACCTTCAGCGTGGAAATGTTGATGTCGGGTTTTTGGGAGGTGCCCAGATCGATAAATACGGAAACATCAATGCAACAGTAATTGGAAATGACTATGCGCAACCTAAAGTTCGTTTACCGGGCTCAGGAGGCGCACAGGAAATTGCTGCATGGGCAAATCGTTGTTATATTATGACGCCACATCAAAAACGCCGATTTCCAGAAAAAGTGGATTTTCTAACTTCTGCAGGCTACCTGGATGGCAATGACGCTCGTGAAAAAGCAGGTTTACGAGGAAAAGGTCCCGTGGCTGTTGTCACAAACCTCGGTATTCTCGAGCCCGATGCGAATGGTGAATTGATCCTGACAGCCCTGCATCCTGCAAAAACCGTCGAGCAAGCAATTGAAAATACAGGTTGGGAACTCAAGGTATCCAAAGATCTACGCACCACCCAGCCTCTATCGAAAATTGAGCTTCGAATCCTTCACGAAGAACTGGATCCAACCGGTATTTATCTAAAGGAAGAATAAATTCGAACTCGGCGAATGTCAATTATCCAATCCAAACTTATATCTGACCTTATCGAATTTGCAAATCAACATGCTACCCCTTCCATCCATCTCCCCTCGCCCAATTCTTGCCAGAATTTTTATATCTTCTGATGAGCCACGTCTACGAGCTGGATGGCGATTGCTCTTTCAAACAATCATCATGCTTTTCTTGCTTGGCTGCCTTGGATTACCAATAGGATTCCTGATCTACATCCCTGACAGTTCCATATCCGATCAGCAACTCATGCTATTCTCTGAGGGAATCTCTTTTTTTGCCATCTTATCATCCGTATTTCTGTCCCGACGTTTCCTCGACAAACGGTCTTTTTCAAGTCTTGGTCTTGAAAATTCCTCCAAAATGACTCGCGATCTAATTGCCGGGTTTCTGATTGCCTTTCTGTCAATGTCATTTTTGTACATTGTGGAAATATTACTCGGCTGGGCAAAATTTAAATCCTTTGCATGGGATACACAGTCTCCAGTTTCGGTGCTAAGTGGATCTTTTTTGGCTATCATCATTTTTATTCTGGTTGGATGGAACGAAGAATTACTATCGCGCGGATATCACCTTCAAACCCTTGCAGCTGGAACGAATTTTCCAATTGGATTAATATTATCGTCCATTATCTTTGGAATTCTGCATGTTACAAACCCTAATGCCAGCTGGATTTCCACCCTTGGAATCATACTGGCAGGTTTATTTCTCGGATTCGGGTATATGCGGACCCGCCAACTCTGGTTACCAATAGGACTGCACATAGGGTGGAATTTCTCGGAAGGCGTTGTCTTTGGATTCCCTGTTAGTGGATGGAATGGATTTCAAATCACAAATTCCAATTTCGCTGGTCCCCAGTTGTGGACAGGTGGTGCTTTTGGTCCCGAGGCCGGTTTGATCGTTTTACCCACCCTGATGATCGGCACATTATTAATCCATCTCTACACCTTACCAAAATATCGGTTATAAAAGGATATATATGCAATCCATCATCGCTACATTCCCAATTTTAATCATTCTAATCCTGATGGTCGGTTACCGATGGGGAGCTGCCAGGGCGGGTTCCGCTGGATATTTGTCGGCTTTTTTAATTGCGCTTCTTTTCTTTGGCGCAAACGCCAATGTATTTGCATTTGCCCACACCAGGGCATTGTTATTATCTTTTGATGTCCTATTAATTGTCTGGTCTGCATTCCTGCTCTACCAGGTTGCAGCTGAAGCTGGCGCCATTCGAGTTATTGGGGAAGCCCTGCCTTACCTGACCAAAGACAAGGGGATGCAGGCGATTCTGATCGGTTGGGTTTTCGCTTCATTCTTACAAGGGGCAGGAGGTTTTGGAGTACCAGTTGCTGTGACAGCACCTCTTCTGATCGGGTTGGGATTCAATCCAATTGCTGCGGTGGTCATTCCATCCATCGGGCATGGATGGGCAGTCAACTTCGGTTCTCTTGGATCAGCCTTTAATGCCTTATTATCAACAACAAATATGAATGCTGCCGACCTCGCTCCCATAGCTGCCACCTTTTTAGGCGTTGCAGCCTTGTTGACTGGTCTAATGGTCTCCCACGCTGCGGATGGCTGGCCCGGAGTTAAGCGGTTGTTCATTAAAGCCATGATCATTGGTTTGGTCATGGGAACGATTCAATATATTATTGCAGTGGCGGGATTATGGAATATTGCTGCATTCGGTGGTGGATTGGCAGGTCTTATTGTCAGTTTCCCGTTGGCACAATGGGGAGAGAAGAAGAAAGATGCCACTTCCCACAAACTGGCTTTACGCCCTTTACTCATTGCCTTATCCGCCTACGGTATATTGGTATTTTTAACGGTCATAATCCTGCTCATACCTGACATCAAAGAAGTTCTTGGGAAAACGGTGATCCAGGTATTATTTCCTCAAACAATAACGGACCTGGGTTATATTACACCTGCAGGAACTAACCGACCCATACACATTTTCACGCATGCAGGTGCAATCCTTGTATATTCATCTCTGATCTCCTATTTTATTTATCAACTTGCCGGTCTTTATCAAAAAGGAGCTGCCAATCGAATCATATCCAATACGCTAAAAAGTGTTATGTCCTCCAGCTTGAGCATTGTTGAAATGGTCGCCATGGCAATGATCATGCAGTTATCAGGCATGACCGAAACGATTGCCCAGGGATTAGCTTCATCTGTTGGAGCAGCTTATCCTGTTATTGCTCCCTGGATTGGAGCGTTGGGAGCTATCATGACTGGATCAAATACGAATTCCAATGTTATCTTTGCTCTTTTACAGATGCGCACAGCACAATTACTATCTTACAGTACAGCTATCATCCTGGCTGCGCAAACCGCCGGGGCAGGTTTAGCCTCCGTTGTAGCTCCTACCAAAGTGGTTGTCGGTGCCAGCACAGCCGGCATGGTTGGACGGGAGGGTGAAATCATGCGCGCCTTGATAGGTTATGTTGCATTCTTGATATTATCCGTCAGTATCCTTACCGCAATTGCGATCTGGATTTGGAAATAAATTATGTTAAAAAACAAACTTACACGCCACGCTTCAACCTTTGTTATGATAATATTGGCTTCTGCACTCTTATTTCCTGCCAGCAACACTTTAACAACTTCTTTTGTCTGGTCATTACTGGCAGTCGTTATTGTTTCTAATCTTATCAATCTCTTAATAACATAAAGATCAGGGATGAATCCAAATATCAAAGTTATCCTATTTGACCTGGGAAAAACATTGATGTATTCGCTACATCCATGGCCTGAGATATTTAAACTGGCGAATAAAAAACTTCGAAATGTGATTATTGAAGCTGTAGGCACGCCGAACCTTAATTTTACTGAGGATGATTTCCAAACCTTTTTTAATAACTACTTTGATCAACGTAATATCAACCTGGTCGAATTAGGTGCTCAGAAAGTGTTAAAAGATTTCCTGGCATTAAAAGGCTATAAAGACATTCCGGAAAGCATTATTCGACAAGCATTGGACGCAATGTATGCCATCACACAAATCAACTGGGTTTTGGAAGATGATACGATCCCGGTCCTGGATGAATTAACCAAAAAAGGTTACCACCTGGGATTGATATCAAATGCTGCGGACGATCGTGATGTTCAACAACTGATCGATCGCATGGGATTGCGTTCTCGATTCGAATTTGTGCTCACATCTGCAGCATGCGGTCGCCGAAAACCTGACCCGCTCATGTTTCTAAAAGCTCTCAACCATTTTTCTGTAGAACCACATCAAACTGCCATGGTCGGTGATACACTTTCGGCAGATATTTCCGGGGCTGAAAACCTGGGATTATATAGTATCTGGATCACACGCCGCATCCAACTACCTCCTGATGGAGAATTACCCATACAACCTCAAGCCATCATTTCACATTTAACAGATTTGGTTCCTCTTTTCGACGACCTTCGCTCAAAGCCATAAAAATTAGTGTTAAAAAAAACGATTACAATTGGTCGTCATGAGCATCATTAATACCACCAAATCTCCCTTGTCAAAATCCAGAACGCTTCCCTACATTGCCCTAACAACCGGAATTTTGGCGCTTAGTCTGACCGCCATGTTCGTACGCTGGGCAGATGCACCTGCAACAATAACCGGCTTCTACCGGCTGCTCATCTCTTCACTATTGCTATTGCCCATCTTTGCAATGCGAAATTTTAAGAATAACAAGGTTACCAGGCAGAATTTAATCTTCCCAATATTAGGTGGTTTATTCACCGCCTTTGACCTGGCTTTTTGGAATTCATCCGTATTATTTACAACAGCTTCCAACGCGACCCTATTAGGTAACACAGCACCAATTTGGGTTGCGCTGGTAACAATGTTCCTTTTTCATCACAAGCTGCCAAAAGGTTTCTGGTTGGGGTTGGCACTCGCCCTGGGGGGAGCTGCACTTGTCCTGGGAAATGACTTTTTCCTTCATCCCCGATTGGGATTGGGGGATTTGATGGCCATAACTGCAGGTTTTTTTTATGCCGGTTATCTTCTTTCGACACAACGAGGCCGTGAAAGCCTCGATCCACTCTCTTACATTACGATCATGGTAATCAGCGCCAGTCTTTTCACCCTGATCATCAACCTGGTTCTTGGTCACCAATTCAGTGGTTATTCCCAACAATCCTGGTTGGTGTTCATCCTGCTGGCACTTGTATCCCAAATTCTTGGTTACATGACAGTTTCTTATGCACTGGGTCATTTACCAGCCTCCATTGTCGCCCCTACCATGATAGGTCAACCCATCCTGACCACCCTGCTAGCGATTCCATTGCTTGGAGAACTTCCCCAACCCGTTCAGCTC
>JBDRQK010000241.1:0-7472 GCA_043826315.1 Chloroflexota bacterium | reverse complement strand
GGCGACCACATTCTGAGGAATCCCCTCTTCCAGTGCAACTCCTCCTCCGGCTGTACCATCCTCGATGCAAAAACGCGGTAAATCCAGACATGCCTGCGGATCCAAATGATCACAGGCGAGTGCAAGGAAAACTTGTAAATGTCCCTGTGGTTGCATAAATCCTCCCATAACCCCCAGGACTGCATACAGGCTTTGGTCACTTCCTCGAGTGACCATGGCAGGGATAATGGTGTGATAAGGTCTCTTTCGAGGTTCAAGTACATTCGGATGCCCAGGCTGGAGACTAAAATTATGACCTCGATTTTGTAATGTGAATCCCCATCCGGACGGAACGATCCCGGTACCGAAGCCCATGTAATTACTATTTATAAATGAGCAGGCATTCCCAAATTTATCGATAACACAAAAATAGACAGTATCGGTTGAAGCGACTGGCACCCCATATACTTGATCAACATTGGCCCGGTTTGTGTCGATCAGGTTTCGACGATCCTTTGCATAGGTTTTCGATAATAATTCGTTCACCGGAACCTTTGAAAAAGCCGGATCGGCCAGGTACCAGCTTGTATCTGCAAATGCAAGGCGCATGGATTCGATCTCCAGGTGTAACCGCGCCAGGGAAAGCGGAGCCATTTTTTCAAGATCAAAACCTTCTATAATGTTTAATGCAAGCAGCGCTGCCAAACCCTGCCCATTCGGCGGGCATTCCCATAATCGCAAATCACGAAAACTTGTGCTTATTGGGGATTCCCAGGTACTGAAATGCTGGCTAAGATCATCCATGCGCATGCAACCACCTGCCTGTTGGATCACACTTACAATGGCTTCACCAATTTCCCCATCATAAAAAGCTGTTTTTCCTTTCTCAGCGATCAGTCGTAGTGTGCGTGCCAAGCCCGGATTTTTGAAGATCTCCCCGGGAAAGGGACCATGACCATCAATTGTCATCTCGCTGCCATTCAAAGCGGAGGCCAATTGTCTTTGAGCACCTCGCTGCCAAAAATATGCTGTCAATGGTGCCACCGGGAACCCTGTTTCAGCAAGGCTTATCGCAGGTGATAATATTTTTTCCATATTCAAGGAACCAAAGCGCTCATGTAAGTCAAACCAACCAGCACATGCACCGGGAACGGTAATTGTATACGGATGGAATGGAGGTAATTCCCTACCAAAACCTTCTTTTTGTAGTCGTTCCAGCGAAAGATCAATTGGAGCTCTACCTGATCCATTTAGAGCGCTGATGTTATTTGTTTTTGAATCGTAATAAAGTGCAAAACAATCCCCTCCAATTCCTGTAGAGGTAGGTTCAGTTACATTTAGAGCAGCTGCCGTTGCAACAGCTGCGTCTGCAGCTGTTCCCTCCTGGCTTAAAATCTCAAGACCTGCTGCTACTGCAAGCGGTTGAGATGCAGCCACCATTCCTGCACTCCCCATAACTGAAGAACGACGAGAAGAAAAATAAAAATTACCAGTCATTCATTTATTTTCGTCTCTTCTCCACTGGATATTACAGGAAAAGAAGTCACTAATACTTTATCAATTCGATTGCCATCCATATCCATGATCTCAAATCGCAAACCATTCCATTCATATAGGTCATTCGCTTTTGGAATACGGCCCATCAAAGTCAATACCAATCCGGCCAGAGTTTCAAACCCATCTTCCCTCGGAAGTTGTTGAAGATTAAATATCGATTTAAAATCATCCACGGAGAGCATACCATCCAATAACCAGGAACCATCCTGGCGTTGGATCGCCTGGGGACCATTATTGGCTATTTCACCTATTATCTCGGAAACAATATCTACAATTGTTACCAGACCTTGAACCACTCCGAATTCATCGATAATAAAAATAACTTCGGTCTCACCCTCCCGGAACATCGCCAGGGCATGTGATCCAAAAGCAGTCTCAGGGATAAATAAGGCAGGTTGGAGAATGTCTGTAAGTTGGCTATTTTTTGTATCATACTCCGCAAGGAGAACATCCTTGGCTTTGACCAACCCCAACAGATGATCAAGACCCCCCGAACAGACCGGCAAGCGTGAATATGGACTCTCGGAAATTTTTTTTCGGATTTCGAGTGGAGAATCTTTGATATCCAACCAGATAATCTCATTTCGCGGCGTCATCAATGAGGATAAACGACGGTCATTTAACGAGAATACCCCTACGACCATATCTTGTTCAGATGGGTCAAATACACCAGCCTGGGTACCCTGATCCAATAAAACCTGGATCTCGTCTTCTGTAACCTGTGGGTTAATTGACCCCCGAACACCCAGAAAGCGAAGCACTAACTCCGTACAAGCGCTTAGCAGCTTCACAATCGGGGACATTATCATGGAGGCAATTTCCATTGGGCGCGCCATGAGCGAAGCAATCCGTTCCGGTTGCTGGATAGCCAATCGTTTTGGGACCAATTCCCCCAGGATGATCGAAAAGAACGTGATCGTTCCGACTACAATTATTAAACCCAGAGACTGACTATAAGGTTCCAGGCTTGGGATTTTCTTAAACCACCCTGAAACTACGAATGCCAGGGTTGCACCGCCAATTGCACCGGTCATAACATCAATCAAAGTAATCCCCACTTGAATTGTTGACAGGAATTGGTTAGGATTCTCAGCCAGCTTTAAAGCTGCTCTTGCTTTCTTATCACCTTTGTTCGCCAAATTATGTAATCTAGCCAGACGAACCGAAAGCAATGCAGTTTCGGACATGGCTAAAATCCCATTTAAAATTAACAACCCGATGATGATAAAAATATCGCGGGTAAAATCAGACATCTATCCCTATCTTATCGTTTTCCATCAACTAAATAACCTCGATCCCTTCACCTTCCATAACCTTCCCAATAACCCAAACAGGTTGGCTGTTCTGTTCTGCCGTTTTTAAGAGTAATGGCAATTTATTTTTTGGGACACCTAAAAGCAAACCGCCGCTTGTTTGTGGGTCAAACAGGAGCATCTGTTCCTCTTCACCAATATCAGGAGAAAAGTCGACATGTTTTCCATAAAACAAGCAATTATCTGATGCTCCCCCGGGGAATGTCCACATTTTTGCGTATTTCTTTGCACAGGTCACAAACGGAATATTCTTATAGGTAAATTGCAAACGAACTTTGGAAGATTGGGTCATCTCCATGGCATGACCCAACAAACTAAATCCGGTTACATCCGTACCTGCTTGCAAGCCAATATCATTCGCCAGCAAGGCAGCACCATCATTCAGGCGTTTCATCCATGCTACAACTTCTGCAACATCTTCTGGATCAGTTTTCTCCTGCTTTAATGCAGTTGTTGTAACCCCAAATCCAAGTGGTTTGGTCAACACAAGACTATCTCCGGGGTGTAAACCAGCTTTTGTCAATTTTTTCTCAGGGTGAACGAATCCAACCACAACCAATCCGAACTTGGGTTCATCGTCAGTTATGGTATGACCTCCAGCCACAACCACACCGGCTTCCCAGGCTTTCTCTGCTCCCCCCAGAATAATTTGACTCAATATTTCATGAGGAATATTGGGTGGAAACGCAGCGATATTTAATGCCAGAAAAGGTTTTCCACCCATTGCATAGATATCCGATAGAGCATTAGCAGCAGCAATTTGACCAAAGTCGTATGGGTCATCTACAACAGGAGTGAAAAAATCTGTAGTCACCACCAGGGCACGCTCAGCATCCAATTGCCAGACAGCAGCGTCGTCCGGATCATCCAAGCCTACTAACAAATCTGGAAAATCCGACCCTTTAAACATATTTTGAACAGGACGCAGGACCTGCGCCAGCGCATCTGCGCTTAATTTGGATGCTCAACCAGCACAATTGGAGAGACTGGTCAGGCGGATTTTCTTTCCTGAAGGATTGGTTTCGTTCATGTTTTTCTCAAATTTATCCGGGAGTTTTTTATACTCCCGGTCAAATTAATGCGTTGATAAAAAATTAAGGAGTTGGCAGATCTGGTAGAGGGAACAAGAAAGGTGAGTCATTCGGCAAAAGCATGACTTGAATCTGAGGGGACAATTTTGTTATGTATTGATAGGTAAGAAGATCAGGGTTGTTTTGGAGGATAGTAGATATTATTTCAAGTGCTTTAGCTTCTGCTCCAGCTTCTATCAAACGAGCTTCGGCTGCACCTTTGGCCTCAATAACAACAGAATCCGCTTTTCCTTGTGCAACCTGGCGAGCCTGTTCAGCTTCCTGTTTCTTTTGTTCAACAGTGAACCCAGCCTGTAATGCGGTTTGTTCGGCTATTTGTTTTTGTTCCACTGCTGCCGCATATTCCTCACTAAAATGGATATTTCGTAGAATGAAATCCACCATGATCAGGTCGTTTTCTGTAAATTTCTTCTCCAATTCATTTGTAATAGAAACAACCAATTCTACCCGTTTGGAACTTACAATCTCCTCTACTCCGAACCGCGAAGCCATATCACGGATAATGCCGCGCGCCAGAGGTCGAACTACTTCATTTTCGAAACGATTCTGCCAATCGATATGCAGCTGCACTACATTGACTGGATCAATTGCATAAATTACAGATGCATCGATATAAACTTCCTGCCCATCCTTTGTTCGTGCAAGAATTGAATCATCCCCGGCAATGTCGCCTTCAGAAGCTGCAATCGACATTGTATAGGTCTGCCGGGAAATACTATAAATGCGGACATTCTCCGCAAAAGGGATCACCCAGCGCAATCCTGGTTGCAATGGCTGATCACGGTAACCGTTTTCTTGTACTGCTGATACGACTACGCCACGTTCATCGGGTTGAATAAAAACCAATCCTGCACTAATTGTTGTGATCGAAACAGCTAAAATAATGAGCACTATCACCATTGTAGTGGCACCTTTTATGGGTCGCGCTTTTGAAGCACGCACTACGGCAATAGCAATAACTCCGACCACCAGTAACCAGGAAAAAGTTGCAAAACCTTGTAAAGCAACAGCAATATTCATCATTCCTCCAAGCATATATTGAACAGTAATTTAATCTTCACAATTAATATTTATCGAAACCCGCGATAATTCAATCAATAATATCTATTGTCTTGTATCCAAATATGGTTGAATACATATAGACCTTTTTAATATTATAACCGCATAAATTCAGATTTTATTTAATGGGAAATTCTTGCAAAGATTCTACTATCCGTTGGGCAGCATGGCCATCTCCAAAAGGATTGGTTGCTTTAGCCATTAATGCATAGGCTGCCGGGTCATCCAACAATAAGGTGGTCTCTGATGTAATGCGCTCGGTACTTGTTCCAACCAGTTTTAAGATACCAGCTTCCACTCCCTCAGGTCGTTCTGTTACATCTCTTAAAACAAGCGTAGGAACACCAAATGAAGGAGCTTCCTCTTGTATTCCTCCTGAATCTGTTAATACAATTGCAGCCTTTTTCATGATGTGAACCATCGGTAAATAGCCGAGAGGTGGCAATAAAGTAATGTGCGGAATATCCTGTAACATTCGCCAGGCAGGTTCCTGAACATTAGGGTTTAAATGAACCGGATAAATAATCTCAAGGTCATCTCTAGTGGCAAGGATTAGCAGCGCTCTAAATATATTTTCCAAAGGAGCACCAAAACTTTCGCGCCGGTGAGCGGTTACCAATATCAACCTTTTTCCATTATCCAAAGCAAGTTTATGCGAAAGACCTGTTACAAATTCTGGTTCTTTTTGACTGGAAACAAATTTTAGCGCATCGATGACCGGGTTACCAGTTACACGAATGGAAGTTTCAGAAATTCCTTCACGCAACAAATTTCTTTTTGTCCATTCAGTTGGAGCAAAGTGGAGATCAGCAGTAATACCTGCAACTCGCCTATTTATTTCTTCAGGGAAAGGATGCCATTTATCAAATGTCCGCAAACCGGCTTCAACATGACCAACCTTGATGTGGCGATAATAAGAAAGAAGTGTAGCAATTGCTACTGTGGTCGTATCTCCCTGCACCAAAACCCAATCCGGGTTGATATTTTCTAAAACGGGATCAAGATGAGTGAAGATAGCTGCGCTTAATCCTGCCTGAGATTGATCCGGACGCATTAAATCTAAATCCACATTTGGTTTGATCTCAAACACATCCAAAACCTGATCCAACATTTCGCGATGCTGTGCAGTTACGCACACATAGGAAACAATGCCAGATTTTTTCTCCATTGCCTTTATGACCGGAGCCATTTTGACTGCCTCAGGCCTGGTTCCAAAAATCGATAAAACTCGTATCGGCATGAATTAACCTGATCCCTTTTGATTTACGCCCAGTTTAAACATGGAAAAACCAGATGCCTCCCAATCCTTACCGTTCCATCCATTGACTGTGTCGATCAATATTCTACCTGAAGTCAAAGCTGCCATATCAATCGGATTAATATCGCATAAAACCTTATGGTTGACAAGCAAAATGACTCCATCAACTCCGGAAAGAGCAGCCTCAAGTTCTAATTCAATGTTGATACCTGGCAAATTGGCCTCTGGTTTGAATGGTTCATAACATTTAACCAAGGCACCTGCAGCCTGCAATAATCGGACAACATCAATTGCCGGGCTTTCACGAAGATCGTCAACATCAGGTTTGTAAGCCAATCCCAATGCAGTAATATTCTTCCCCTTCAGATCACCCAGGGCTTTCTTTGTCAATTCCATGACAAAATGAGGTTGAGCATCATTCACCTGACGAGCTGTGTATATCAATTGCGAAAGATCAGGGGCGCTTTCGACAAAGAACCAAGGATCCACACTAATGCAATGTCCTCCCACGCCTGGTCCGGGATTCAGAATCTTTACACGAGGATGTCGATTAGCAATGGATATAGCATCCCAAACATCGATGCCAAAACGATCCGATAATCGTGAAAATTCATTTGCAATTGCAATATTGATATCACGGGAGGTATTCTCCATCAGTTTCACCATCTCTGCAGTGGTTGCATCTGTAAGGATAATCTCACCTTTCACAAAGATTGCATACAGATCATGACCTGCCCGGGAGGACTGTGGGGTAACTCCACCAATGACGCGCGCATTCTCTATTAACTCACGTAAAATCTGCCCAGGTAATACCCGTTCAGGTGAATAAGCGAGATGAAAGTCAATTCCTGCTTTCAAACCAGATTCTTCAAGTATAGGCGCTACCAGATCTTTCGTGGTCAATGGAGGTGATGTAGACTCAAGCACCACCAGGTTACCTTTTCGCAACACAGGTACGATTGCTTGTGCGGCGGACTTAACAGCACGCATATCTGCCAATTTGTAAGATTTCCCGTTATACTCGCCATTCTGATCTGTGTAAAAAGGCGTAGGCACAGCAATAATAAATGCGTCTGCTTCTTCTGGTTTATCCGAAACGTTTAGATTTCCAGATCGGAGAGCTGCCTCCACCAATGATCTCAAACCCGGCTCGTGGATATGCAAACCACCACTACGCAACGTTTCCAATATTTGTTCGTTGATATCTACTCCGAC
>JBDRQK010000240.1:0-2009 GCA_043826315.1 Chloroflexota bacterium | reverse complement strand
GATCTACCGCTCGATGGGATTGAAAGGGCTGCAAAGTATTCCTAAAATTGGTCCATCGCTGGGGCAGGTGATCGCAAATCTGATCGAGCAAACCGGAAAGACGGAGGTGTTAAAATAAAATACAATATGTATGATGGATGTGTGCCAGGCTGCGTGTTTGATATTGTTGATATGTAAGTACTATTTCAGTATTCTTTTTTACGCTACAATGTACTATCATCAAAGAGTTTTGCGGTTGGGAAAGAAGTTATTATGATCACTGTCGCAATTGTAGACGATCATCCAATTGTCCGCGCGGGTATGCGGACAGTCCTGGAATCTTCTGATGATATTGTTGTGGTGGCAGAAGGGGGGAGCGGCAGCGAGGCTCTCCAATTGGTTGAGAAATATGTCCCTGATGTGCTGGTGTTGGATATTAATCTGCCTGACAAGAGTGGTGTTGATGTAACCCGCCAGTTGCAGGGACAAAACTCGTCTACGGCAATTCTTATCCTGACGGCACACGATAATTCTCAAATAATCTTTGAATTGTTGGAAAATGGTGCCATTGGTTATGTGCTGAAAGATGAAGCGCTGGAGACGCTCGCCAATGCGATTCGAGCTGCGGCGAGTGGGAAAAGCTGGCTGAGTCCAACAATAGCCAGCCAGGTTGTTAAACGGGCTGTCAGTCAGCAAACAAACACTGGAGGAGATGCTCTTCCATTGCCAACAACAGAAAATCTCACGCGGCGCGAACTCGAAATCTTATGTTTGCTGGCTGAGGGACTTGATAATACAGCCATTGCTGAGAGGTTGACCGTCACAAAACGCACAGTGCAAAATCACATCAGCAATATTTATGGAAAATTGGGATTTACTTCACGGACCGAGGCATTGTTATATGCGATTCGTCGTGGTCTGGCTCAGGTAACTTCAAAAGAGGACACGCCCGATGATTTCTGAGAAGGGCGTTTGGAACTCCGTCTGGGGTGGTATTCTTGCTTTTTTAATATTGGTTGTACCCCTCTTGGTGGGATATGATATATACCTTCAGTGGCATTCCCCTACGATGGATTTTTATCTGGATAGCCCCGCTTCTTCCACCGTGCACAGTGTTGTACCGGGTGGTCAGGCCGAAGCAGCCGGTCTCGAGTCGGGAGACGTCATCTTGACGGTGGATGATATCCCCATAGGGCTTTGGTATGCACCGCAAATAGGGCGAACTCACACCTTGAAAGTCGAACGAAGAGGAGAGCAATTTTCCCTGGCTGTGCCAGCCGTGCGCGTTTATCAACTTAATTACCTGCCCCTGGCCAGCGCAATCTTTGTTGTGCTGGCCTTTTGGGGAGTTGGAACATTGTTGTTTGTGCGCAGGTTTTGGTATCCCGAGATTCGCTTGCTGTTCTTATTATCTCAAACTATTGCCATTACGATCCTGTTCCCGTTGTCTTTTCAAGATCCCTGGAGTCCACCGGGCTGGCTTCTCTCTTTGAGTATTGCCGGATTCAATTTGGCAGCCCCCCTGTTTTTTCATTACGCAATCACTTTTCCCGTGAGACTTGGTCGTGCCCGTCAGCGACATTTAGGTTTGATGCTTCTTTATGGTTTGGTGCCAGTTGTTTTCTGGGGCTGGTTGCAAGAAAATCAGTTTGGGAAGCAATTAAGTATTTTCTTTTTTAGTCTTGTTGTCGCAATGGCTATTGCCTTCATGCTTTATGTATATCAGTATCGCGCCGCTCCCGATGAACGTCGTCGTTCTCGTATCATTGTCTTTGGGGTGTTGATGGCCGGTATCCCGCCCATTCTGTTTTACTTGCTGCCTAGGGCTGTTAATTCTCCTTATATAATGCCGGAGTGGGCAGCGGGTTTATTTTTGATTATTGCTCCTTTTAGTTACCTGTACGCGACATTGCGTTACAACCTGTTTGGCATTGACCGTTTGATCAATCGAACACTGGTTTACGCGATCCTGTCGCTAGGGATTTTCACTGTCTATCTGGGACCTTATTTATTTCTTTATCAATACCTGC
>JBDRQK010000239.1:0-7490 GCA_043826315.1 Chloroflexota bacterium | reverse complement strand
CGATCATTGGAGCTTTCAAAGCAGACCTGGTCCTGGCATTCCGCTGGATGAACATTCTGGCATTTGTGGCGACAATTTTCATTTCTGGCTGGTTATTCTTAAGATACACGAAAAATCCCATTTTTGGGATCATGACCAGCGCCTTGATGTGTGTATTTCCATTCATGGTGATCATGTTCAGCTCAACTTACTCTGAACCGGTCTTTATCTTCCTGGTTATTGCGGGAGGGGTGCTGGTTTTCGAATATTTAAGAACTGAAAAAGATCTATTCTTATATCTTTGTACCCTGGTGATGGCATTTGTTCCACTGACTCGCTACATAGGTGTTTCTATTCTCTTCTCCACTTCACTGTTTATTCTTTTGTTCACCAGGGGAAGTATTCAGGATCGCATTTGGAGGACAACCAGGTTTGGGATTATAGCCAGTATACCGATATTGTTGTGGTTGTACCATTCCTATGGATTGCCAGGCTCAACCATCGGGAGATGGTCCATCAACCCGGATATGGGTGATATTTCTGTAAAATTCCAGGAATTTCGCGGTTTGTTCATGGATGCAATCTGCAGGTGGCTTCCGGACCAATTCCAGCCCATGATCAATTCCCTTCTTTACAACTCCCGTTACATTATCCTGGGAATTGGAGTGCTTGCCTTCGCTGGTATTTCTGTTTTTGCCAATCACCATTCACGTCAGATAACCAATCCTAAAAGATCGGATAGCGGGTTTCTGATACTTTCATATTTTGGTATTTCCACTATAACATTCCTTCTATTTCTTATCATTTCTTATCTTTTTTCATATCCAAGTGTGGTCATTGACAACCGGATGTTACTGCCGTTCTATGTTCTCTCCGTAATGTGCCTGTTGGGTGGAATTGCTTTTTGGCAATCCACCTGGCTCCAGGAAAAATTTCCCTGGCTGCAAACCTTTTCTTTATTTCTTGTTATGCTCTATGCTTATTGGATCATTCCAGAAACGATTGAACCTGTTGAGTATTATCATGCCGGAATAGGTCTGACAGCCAGTCAATGGCGGAGCTCGGAGACGATACTGGCTGTAAATTCCCTGCCTGACGATCAGCCTGTCATTTGCAATAATTGGGAGCTGCTGCAATTATGGACGGGTCGACCGGTAATCGGCTTATGGAATACCAATCCGGGCAATCCTGACCAACCTCTTTTTTGTAAAAAAGGAGCGGCGTTGGTATTGTTTTCTGATTTTCAAGAGCAGTTTGAAACATTAAATGAACGTGAAAATTTAGCGAAATTAATCAATATGACCGGCGGGTTGCCAGTGATAGGGATTTATCCCGATGGGAATATCTATTTATGCCGCTGAGGTGATCTGCTTTGTTGGATGATCGTTCTTATTCATTATTTCTTTTAAAAAAAATAAATTTTATTGTTTACGAAGTAATTAAATCTCCATAATTTCCACACAATTCCTCCATAGCATCCCAACCATTGTCCGGGCTTCCTGACTATAATATTTTGGATTCTTCTCCTCCCCTTTGAATGGGATGGGGGTATCTGGTCTGCTCATGAACTCAAATACCCCCACCCTGTTTCAATTGAAAAATGTTAACTTCACCCGGGTATCTACTGCTGAATCAGCAGATGAATTCAGATGTCAATTTAAGGTCAAGGAGCACCAATGTACAAGCAAAAAAAATTCGTCCCTGTTGCAACCCTGTTCGTGATATCCCTTCTTCTCTTGACAAGCTGCGGGGCAAATGCAGCTACTGCAACCACCACCACCATCGGTACGGGGGATGTGACCCAGATCACGGTCGTGACCACAGTTGAAGCCACCGGATCGATCTCACCGTTACGCCTGGCTTCTGTAGCCTGGAAGACCAGCGGCACAATTGCTGACGTAATCGTGCAGGTTGGGCAATCCGTCAAGACCAATGATATCCTGATGAGTCTTGACCCTGCCACCGCGCCGGACAGTCTGATATCCTCCATGCAAAATCTGGCGGAGATGACCTCACCGGCTTCGATCGCATCCGCCCAACAGGCATTGGTCAACGCTGATGAAGAAGTAAAAACCGCTCAAACCGAACGGGATTACCTGGTTGGTGGCTATTATACCCAGGACCAGATCGATAACGCCTATGCCGACATGGTATTGGCGGAAGCGAACCTGGCAAAATTCCAGGTGGCTTTTGACAAGGTTGCCAGCCTGCCGGTGGATGATGAGAAAAGGGCCAGAGCTTATACAGCCCTGTTCGATGCTCAGACTTCATATAACTCTTACAAAAGAATTTTCTTGAATTATTCCAGTTACGCTGCTTCTTCTAATGATATTGTTCTGGCAGATGCAAAATTGGCATTGGCAAAAGCAACATTGGATGAAGCCAGAAATTACCTGGCAGCCCTGACCGGTGGAGATGTGCCCGATGATGCTACTGGAGCTTCCCTGCAGCAGCTATACCAGGCCAGGAGAACGGTGGATCAATTAAACCTTCGGTCTCCTTTCGATGGAACAGTGGCGGCTCTTTACAACCAGAAAAGTGATGTGATCGCCAGCAATACGATCAGTGCTGTTATTGTGAACCGATCGAAATTGTATGTCACTGTCCAGGTGGAAGAATCCAAGGTGGTGCAACTGGCAGTTGGTGACAAGGCTACGGTTACATTGGATGCATTGCCAGACTTGACCGAACAGACCGGTAGTGTGGTGGCTATTGACCCGGTTGGAGTAGCCAACCAGGGTGTTGTCTATTACAGTGTAAAGGTGGAGCTTAACCAGGCTGACCCGCAGATCCCGTTGGATGCAACTGCAAATGTGACCATCCAGGCAGGAGATGCCGTTCAGGAACTGGCTGTACCGGTTACCGCTGTCCAGAATGATACGGTAGGGGAATATGTCAGTGTCTATAATGCAGATGGCAGCACCCGACGTGTGGATGTGGTCAGTGGACAGATCCAGGCTGATGACACGGTTGTTGTGCGAGGCAACCTGACGGTTGGAGACCAGGTCATGCTGGTGCAAACCAGTGGAACAACCACGCAGGATGGTGGTGCAATCCGTGGTGGTGGAATTTTCATGCCCTAATTCGAAAAAAGGTGTTGATATGATCGAAGTAGAAAACTTGATTAAAGTATATCGAATGGGCACATCCAAAGTGTTCGCATTGAACGATGTCAGCCTTAAAGTGGATGACGGCGAGATGGTGGCGATCATGGGACCTTCCGGTTCCGGAAAAAGCACCCTGATGGCCATCTTGGGATGCCTGGATATTCCCACCAGGGGAGCTTATCGCATGGATGGCGAACCCATCGAAAAACTGAACGACAACCAGCTGGCGCATATTCGCAGTCATAAGATCGGTTTTGTTTTTCAACAATTCAACCTGTTACCGCGCACAACTGCACTCGAAAATGTGCTCCTGCCTCTATTGTATGATGGTGTAAAAAGCAAGGACCGGAAGACAAGGGCCATGTCTGCACTGGAAACCGTGGGATTGGCTGACCGTACACAGCATAAATCCAATCAGCTTTCGGGTGGTGAACAGCAACGCGTGGCGATTGCGCGGGCACTGGTCAACAATCCCGGCATCCTCCTGGCAGATGAGCCAACCGGTAACCTGGAGTCGCATACCGGGGCGGAGATCGTCGGGTTATTCCAGCGCCTGAATCGCGAGAAAGGTCTGACGATCATTTATGTTACACATGACCCGTTCATTGCCCGTCATACACAGCGCATTGTGCAGCTTGAAGATGGCAAGATCGTCAGGGATGTGCGTGTCAAACAACCATTGGAAGCAGGAACCCCTCGTCCGGATGATATTAACGGTGTAGTCAAGGTCAAAGACCTGGCATTGGAGAGTTGATATGAATCTTTTTGAGAATTTTCGGATCGCTATTCGTGCCCTGGCTGCCAATAAACTGCGTTCAGGGCTGACCATGCTGGGTATCATTATTGGCGTGGCAGCCGTTGTGGCTCTGATGGCGGTTGGAGCGGGGGCAACTTCAGGTATCACCAGCTCGATCGAGGGGCTGGGAACAAACCTGATCACAGTCTCGTCCGGGCGTTCCTTCCAGTTCTCTGGAGGGGGACCAGAAGGGCAGCAATTTGGAGGGCAAAGCCAGAGTCTGTATTATTCGGATTTTCAGGCGATAGAAAAAGCAGTTGGATCGACTGCAGAAGTATCCCCCTATTACCAGGTTTCAGCCAATGTGATCAATGGGGGACTGGCGGCTACCTATAGCGTAACCGGTGTCACACCGGTTTATGCTGCAGTGAGCGCTTACAATGTGGATCGCGGTCGATTTATCAGCGATAATGATAACTCGGCAGAGGCACGGGTGGTGGTGCTCGGTTCACAAGCAGCGACAGACTTGTTCAGCGGTTTAAACCCGATCGGAAGAAAGATCCAGATCGATGGGATCACTTTCACAGTGATCGGGGTTTTAGAGTCAAAAGGCAGTGCCGGTTTTGGAAGTGCCGATGACCTGATGTTGATCCCCCTCCAGACCGGTTATTCCCGCATCTTTGGTGGCAGGGCGGTGAGCAGTGGTCAGAGGATATTATCCGGGATCTCCCTGTCAGCACTCCAGGCGGACCAGATCGACCCGGTCATCAGCACGGTTGAATATACCTTGCGCAAGCAGCATGGATTAACCCTGACAGATGACCTGGGATTCAATGTTTCCAGCCAGAGCCAGATGTTGAGCACATTGAGTGGGGTTACCAGCACCCTGACAGCCCTGCTGGGTGCGATCGCTGCCATCTCACTTCTGGTGGGAGGAATTGGTATCATGAACATTATGCTGGTCTCGGTCCGGGAAAGAACCCGCGAGATCGGTTTGCGCAAAGCGGTTGGTGCCCGCAGGAATGTGATCCTGATGCAGTTCCTGGTAGAGACGCTGACCCTGAGCGTGGTGGGTGGGTTGATGGGTATCCTGCTGGGATGGGCGATCGCCGTGCTGGTCTCAGCTTCCGGCTTATTGACAGCACAGGTGACGGCTGATAATGTATTGCTGGCTTTTAGCTCAGCCGCATTGATAGGCCTGTTTTTTGGCATTTATCCCGCTTATCAGGCTGCCGGTCTGCGACCTATCGAAGCATTAAGATACGAATAAAAACAGATAAGGAGCTATTAATGAACACTAAAAGACCCGCGATATTAACGATCGCTACCATCTGCCTGGTGCTCCTGGTGCTGCTCAGCTCTGGACTAGCCTTGGCAAGGAATTTTGGTTTGTTGGGGACAAGTCTTGGGGCTGCTGGATTCCCCTTTGGGAGCATGATGCGCGGCCAGGGGAATTTTCCCCA
The DNA here is from genome assembly GCA_043826315.1 of Chloroflexota bacterium. GTDB lineage: Bacteria > Chloroflexota > Anaerolineae > Anaerolineales > Villigracilaceae > UBA12087. Next base: position 2,205 of record JBDRQK010000239.1, on the reverse strand, counting down.
AGGTGGATCTCAACAACCGGGTAATCTTCCCGGGGATGGCACTTTTCAAAGGCCGGGCAATTTTGATCCAAATGACCCGGATACCCAGGTTAACCCGACCACGCGCACTTTCCAGGGTGGAACAGGCACTACCTCCGGTTTGATTCGTATTTTAGGTTTTGCGACCACCGGGTTGAACATTGTCGCTCTGGTTTTGGGTCTGCTGGCGGCCTTCGGTTTATGGAAACAGAAGAAATGGGGAGCAGTTCTGGCGATCATCGTGGCTGTCCTGATCCTCCTGACAAGTTTCAGTGGTCTGTTGAGTTTCTTTTCTTTGCTGATATTTGGGGAAGCCCTGCTCAAGGTTTTGCTGGCTCTGGCTGTGATCATCCTGCTGCTCCTGCCGGCTTCCCGCAAAGCGTATGCTCCACCAGCGGATCTGGACCTGGATCTTGATCTTTAGAATTGTTCCAAATTTTACCCTGAGGGTCCATTCAAGATAACCAGCATTACAGGATCAGGATGGTTTCTATTGATGGATTAGCTCTCAAGGAGTGATGAATAAAGCTGATCAATAATGAATTCTTATTGTTTGAACTTTCTTGGATCGAAGTGTGTCATAATTGAGGCAAGATGGTCAAGAAGATCCTGGTGGTTGATGACGAGAAACGGCTGGTTTCACTGGTGAGTGAGTACTTGCAGCAATCCGGTTACCGGGTGGTGAGTGCATTTAACGGCAAAGAAGCACTGAAGATTGCCCACCAGGAAAAACCGGATCTGATCATCCTGGACCTGATGATGCCCGAGATGAACGGCTATGAGTTCATGCAGGCTCACCGTAAAGAAATGGATACCCCCATCATTCTATTGACGGCGCGCGTGGAGGATGAAGAAAAAGTGATCGGGTTGGAGTTGGGTGCGGATGATTATGTCACCAAGCCATTCCGGCCGCGTGAACTGGTGGCGCGTGTCCGCTCAGTTCTGCGCCGGGCAGGGAAATCTGACCCGGTGGCTGCCATTCTGGAGGTGGCGGATGTACGCCTCGACCGAAATATCCGGACTGTGCAGGTTGGGGATACTTTCATCAAGTTGACACCCTCCGAATTTGACATCCTGGCTGCCCTGATGGACATTCCAGGGAAAGTATTCTCGCGTCTGGACTTGCTTGAAATTCTGCAAGGCATCCGCTATGAAGGTTATGAACGTACCATCGATTCACATATCAAGAATTTGCGTGCCAAATTGGAGCCGGGAGCAAACTCTATTCATTATATTGAAACCATCTACGGTATTGGATACCGTTTTATCCGGGAGTAGAAAATGCGCTCTGTAACCCTGAAACTTATCATCTCTTTCCTGGTTGTCAGCCTGGCGAGTGTGAGCCTGATCGCCATCTTGGCACGCAGGAATACCCAACAGGAGTTCAGTAATTTTGTTTTTAACCGGAATAGCTCCGAGATGGTTTCCGTATTGTCAGGATATTATAGCGTGCAGGAGACATGGGAAGGTGTGACCCCACTCATCTTCATAAACAATTACAATCCCACTGTCTACCCGGGAGGACGGAGACCTCCAAGCTTTACCCTGGCGGATGCCAATGGGAAAATTCTCGTCGAGGGTCCTGGTTATCATCTTGGAGAAACCGTTCCCAAAGCTGAACTTACCCTGGGTCAACCGATCAATGTGAATGGGGTTCTGGTTGGCACTCTGCTGGTTGGCAAGGAAACTTTCCAGGTTAACCCTATGGAAGAATATTTCATTCAAAGAACAGGAAGATTGTTGCTCTTCTCTGCGCTTAGCGCAGCAGCCCTGGCGCTCATCCTGGGTATCCTGTTGGCTTACAGTATTACACGACCGATCCATGAGTTGATCGAAGCCACCCGGGCAATTTCAGAGGGCACGCTGGGAGGAAAGGTTCGGGTGCGCGGACGGGATGAAATGAGCAAACTGGCAATCTCCTTCAACAAGATGAGCGCCGACCTGGCGCGCTCGACGCATGCCAGGCAGCAAATGACTGCGGATATTGCCCACGAACTGCGCACCCCGCTCAGCCTGATCATTGGGCAGGCTGAAGCCGTTCATGATGGTGTTCTGCCTCCTTCTATGGAGAATTTTGAGATCATCCGCGATGAGGCAGGCAGGTTGGAAAAATTGGTGGATGATCTGCGCATCCTCTCCCTGGCGGATGCCGGAGAACTTTCGATCAACCTGCAGCCAGTTGAACCC
>JBDRQK010000238.1:0-4031 GCA_043826315.1 Chloroflexota bacterium | reverse complement strand
TTATCGATGATCCAGGTTCCGCCGCTGTATTCCAAGACCCTTCGCCAGGTTGTCGTGGCATCAAGGTCGTTTTTATCCTGGCAGGCGAGCTGGCAGGCTTTGCAGCCAGTGCATTGATCAAGGCTGACGTGAAATGCTAATTGTTTTTTAGTCATGGTTATTCTCCTCTTATGCCTTCTCAACCTGCACCAGGTTGGTATGCTGAGGGTTACCCTTGGCGAACGGTGTAGGATGATACTTGGTCAGCGTGTTGGTACAGCCTCGGATATCATCACCGTTTTCATCGGGTGTAAACCATGCACCCTGCGGTATGCAGGTGACGCCTGGTCGAATGCGCGGCGTTACCTTCGCTGGGACAATCACGGTACCCCGATCGTTGAATACCCTAACTTTATCGCCATTCTTGATGCCGCGTGACTCTGCGTCGGTCAAGTTGATTTCGATGCATTGGACATGGGCATGCTGCAGGTAGTCAACGTTATCGAAGGTTGAGTGTGAACGTTGCATTGAGTGACCACCAACCATCAACAGGGGGAACTTCTTTCGCAGCGGATCTGATACGCCTTCCCATTCGGGAATGTACTTGGGGATGGCAGGGATCTCGTCCGGCTCATTCTGCTTGTAAAGGAACGGTGAGAAGATCTCGATCTTGCCTGTCTCGGTCTTGAGTGGGTTGGCCACCGGGTCTTCGACGAAAGAAGCAAGCAGGATCGATGGTTCGGGATCGTTCACCCTGTAAACACCAACGTCCCTGAATTCTTCATAGGTCGGGAAATCAGGTTGGGCTTCTCGAGCCACGTCAACCATATCACGTAACCAGTCCTCCCGGCTGTTGTGTCCCTCCCGGAATTCAACTCCTATCCCTAAACGGTCAGCTAATTGCTCACATATCCACAATGTGTCTCCACACTCGAACATGGGCTCAATCGTTTGACGGCTGAAGGCTGTATAACCCGATCCCACGACAATATCTTCCCTTTCCAGGTGAGTGGTGTCAGGTAGAACAATGTCAGAGACTTTGCAGGAAGAGGTCAGCATGTTATCCACTGTTAGGATAAACTCACATTTGCTCTCATCCTGCAGCATCTTGACCGTACCATTGCAGTCGGAGTGCTGGTTGATGACGGTGTTGCCTGCCTGGTTCCAGAGGAATTTCAAATCCTGGGTCATCCGTTCGGCACCCTTGATACGGTCGGTCTCGACCGTCATTTCATGCCCGCGCATAATGAAGTCGGGCCACATGAAGCAAGAAATGGTGGTTGTGATCGGATTGGTGCCTGTCGGGAAGCCACCCATCCTTACTCCACCGGCACTTCCACCGGCGGACATGCCAATGCTGCCACCTTTTTTACCAAAGTTGCCGGTCATGGCTGCCAGGATCGGCAGGGCACGCGGGGGCTGTTCTCCATATGCCCGGCGCTGCCAGCCATACCCCTGCAAGAGGGCGCATGGTTTGGTCTGGGCGATATCACGCGCCAGGTCAATGATCCTCTGCACAGGAATACCTGTGATCGGTGAAGCCCATTCGGGTGTCTTTGCAATACCGTCGGCATAGCCCATGATGTAGGACATCCAGGAACTGTGCTTCGGCGCATCTTCAGGTAAGTTAGTCTCGTCAAACCCTACCGTGTACTTGGCTACAAACTCCTTGTCGTACAGGTCTTCTTTGACCATGACATAAGCCATGGCCGCGATCAGGGCGACATCGGTACCGGGATAGATCGGGACCCAATCAGCCTCGAGGCCAATTACGCTGTCGGTCTGACGGGGATCTACAACAATAAAGCGGGCTCCAGCCTGCTTGGCTTTCAGGTAGTCATAACCACGTCCATTGCCACCAGACTGGGTTACCATGGGGTTCATCGAAAATAGCACGATCAATTTTGAATTCTTCAAATCGCTGGCAGAGTTGCCACTGGAAGTGGCAGTGATGTAGGGCGTAACCGCAGAAAGGCAGGCCGTGCTGTAGGACCCATATTCATTTACAGTACCACCGAACATATACAGCAACCGGTTTACTGGACCACCATAACTGCCATAAAAGTTGATCTGACCTGCAGTACCTGAGCTGTAGTGGTTCAAGAAGGCCTCATTGCCGTAGGTTGCCTTGATGCGTTTCATTTCACTGGCGATGGTATCCAGTGCTTCTTCCCAGGTGATCTTTTCAAATTTACCTTCACCGCGTTTGCCAACTCTCTTCATCGGGTATTTTAAACGTTCCGGAGAGTAGGTGCGCCGGCGTTGAGCGCGTCCGCGTACACAGGCGATAACACGCGGCCGGTTCACCAGGTCTTCCGATTGATCGGGCAGTAAGCGGATGACCGTTCCATCTTTAACCTCAGCACGCAGGATGCAGCGACCGCCGCAGTTGTGGATGCAGCTTGTCATCAGGATCTGGCTTCCCTCGGCTGTTCCGGCTGCCTTTTTTGCCAGGCTCAGCCCGGTATTCAGGCCTCCAGCCACTGCCGCCGCTCCTCCCAGCGCTGCACTCCATTTTAGGAAACTGCGCCGGGAAAGCACAGTTTCGTTAAGAGTTTTCGTTAGGAAATTCTTTTCAGTCATTCCATTCTCCATTCACAAAATTGGAATCAACAGTAGGCTCCCCAGGAGCCTTTAGGACAAGAGCAAGTGTATGGATTTTTTATTCTATTCAAATGACACTCCTTATGTGGAATAAATAGTAACAACATTGCCCTTGCAAGATTATTCACTATCATCATACCCATAGGCAGTTGTGTTTACATCCCTCACCTGCATAGAAACAACTCACCCTTTTGGGTGAGTTGGCAGAAATCCAAATCCAACTTCTGGTTTCTCAAATAATTTGGTTGGAGAACCACACTTTTCTTGATAAGTTTTGGTAGGAATGTCTTGCCCTGCTCAATTGGACGCCAGTTCTTTGGACATGGAAGGATCGGTTCTCCCCACTGGTTTTAACAGATCGCTTTTTCAGTCGCTGGGAGGAAAAGGGATCAGATTCCAGGTATTATTGGAAGAATGGCATTTTGAACAATCCACTTCAAATGCGATCCTATGGGAGATAACCGGTATATTTATACTCCCAGTGGATTGCCCGGATTCCTGAATTGTTATCCAGGACTGGTCATCCGTTTGCGTGACAGTCAACCCGGAACTATCGTGACAGACATAACAGGGAACACCTCCGTGGACGGGTTGATGATAAATGGGTGCCTTGGCTACCTCTTCTACCAGGGCATGGCAGGTGGAAGCTCCACATGTGATCGAATTTGGATCACCGGTGATGGTATGGTTTAGCGGCTGTTGGGTTTTCGCATGGATCGTGGATTCGATATCAAAATGGCAGGACGATTGCGCGCAACTGGCTTGCAGGTTGTGTGGATCATGACAGCTGGTGCAATCAAAATTCATATGGGCAAGCTGGTGGTCGGTATTCGTGGATTTGAATTTCATCTGGTCTGCATGGCATTTTCCACAGACCTGTGTCGAGCTGGAAACGTTTTCAACCCGTCCGCTGTTCTCATCGGTCCAGGTTAAATCACCTGACACCACTCCTCCCCTGGTGGAATGGCATTGTTCACAGAGCAGGATGCCGGCGTGTGCGCCGCCGGAGAAGGAAACCCTGATCGAATTCAGGATCTGGTTCTGCGTGGGATCGATCACGACCATCTGCGTCTCGGTTGGAATTACATCCGTGACCAGTTGTTCACTGGTTTGGATAGAGCATGCCGATAAGGTCAGGATCAGAAAGAATAGGAGTGATTTCTTCATTGTTCTGCGATTAAAAAGTACGAATGTACCTCCATGATCTCCTTCCAGCTGAAATAGCTGTGTCTGTTTTTACCTGCCTGTCTGATTCTATCTTTGGATGCTACACCTTATCTGGCTGACCCACATCCTTCAACTGTGTTGAATTACATCACCCCTTGGGGTGAAATTGGTCCTGGTTATTCGCGCGGCAACACCAGCCCGTGTTGCAAGGCATAGGTGGCTGCCTGTGTACGATTCTCCACTTGAAGTTTGCTCAAAATATTCTTTAAATGGGTTTTAAC
>JBDRQK010000237.1:0-3870 GCA_043826315.1 Chloroflexota bacterium | reverse complement strand
CGGGGTTGGAGAAGGTGTCAACAGGCTGATGGCGCAGATTTTCAGGGCTTCATTGGCATTGTAAATTGCATCCGCATCATTGAATACTTTATCCAGTATGGCCTGTGCCACCGGGATCACCTCGCTGCAGCGATTGGAATTGGCCAGAACAAGCGCATAGGAATAATAATATTGTGTGATGTATAGGTCATTCCCGGTCAGGATCACTGGTTCGATCACCTGGCCATCTTCTGTGCTGCCGCCATTGATAGCCAGTGAAAATTGGGTGATGGCAGTCGGCCATTCAAAGTTACGATAGAGCATCAATCCCAGGTTACCGATCATATATGCATCTGTGGGAGCGTTGCTGACAGCCAGCTCTGCTGATTGAATTGCTTTTGCGAAATCTCCTATGGTTGCATAGGCGCGCGAAGTATACAGGTCCGGGATGGGGTCGGATGGATTGAGCGTATTGGCTAGTGTATATTCATCGATGGCGTTTCCGATCGCTCCCAACACCTTGTAGGTGCGTCCCAGGGCCAGGTGGAATTCAGGGATGTTCGGGTTGATGTTGATTGCCGCCAAGTAAGCCTGTACAGCTTGTTCACGATTATCGGTTATCTCCAGGATTAAGCCGCGTGCATAGTTGGCTTCCATCGAGTTGGGGGTTAGCGCAGTAGCAACCCGTGATTCTTCGATGGCAAGGTCGATCGCACCAAATGGTCCCGTGTTGGCCAGATACATTTCTCCCAGCAGTTCGGCGTAATAAGCGTGGGCCTGACCATTATTGGGATCAATTTCAATGGCTTTCTTGATGGCCACCTCTGCCAGCGCGGGATCCCCCAGCCTGGTCAATGCCCAGCCGCGTATGGCATAGGCCATGGAACTGTTGGTAGACAGCAGCAACGCATTTTCTGCATTTTCCAGGGCTTCCTCATACTGCCCGGCAAAGATCTGGACACGTGCCAGGGACAGGTAGACAACCGGATTGTCGGGTTGAACGTTGATGGCTTCCTGGTATACCGCAATGGCTGGAATCAGTTTACCGTCGTTAAACAAATCTTCCGCCTCGCTCAGGTAGGACTCTGGCAGGCGTGTGGCTGTCGGGGTGGCCACAAAAGGTGTTGGCATGCTGGGAACCACCACCTGGTTAAAATAGACCGCCATGGCGATTAGGATAAGCAGGATCAGGATGCGGAAGGGATGGATCTGCTTGCGCTTCTTGTTCATGCTCCATTTTGAGCCTTTTAGATACATGGCTTCATCTTACCATCTGCGCTCCAAGAGCGTCAAGGACGGGGTGGAAGGCTATAAAATAATTAAGGTATTGAAAAAGTCGCAATATCTTGACACAAATGTCATTGCGACACAGTCCCCATTTTTGGGGGGAGCCCGGTGTTCTTTCTACCGGTCGTGGCAACACTTGTCCCCTTGCGGGATCTCCTCACCATATAGGGGATTCTCACCTGCAATCCCTTGCACCGATGGTCACACCATCCCGGTGTCCTTGTGGCAATTCGCTCCGAATGGTTTTAGCGGAGGAGTGTGAAAAGCCTGAGAAGTTACAAATCTCACTTCTGGAGAGTATGGAGAAGGATGTTGTTGAATAAAAAGAGTCCCACCAGATTTCCGGTGGGACTCTTGATGGAAGCGGTCGGGTTTTTCCGGATCAATTTCCTTCCTTGATATCTTTTTGAGCCAGGGATAGAAAATCCGCCATCGACATGGGACCGGGATTGTCTCCACTGCGCAGTCGCAGGGCGACCTGCCCGGCTTCTGCTTCCTGGTCACCGATCACCAGCATGTAGGGGATCTTCTGTTTCTGGGCATCGCGGATCTTGGAATTCATGCGTTCGGTGCGTCCATCCACTTCAACCCGCAATCCGGCAGCTTTCAACTTCGCTGCCACTTGTTCGGAGTATTCCATGTGCCGGTCTGCGATCGGGATGATCACAACCTGCTGGGGAGCCAGCCAGACCGGGAAGGCGCCTGCAAAATGCTCGATGATGACACCCATGAACCGTTCGGTTGTGCCTGTCACAGCCCGGTGGATTACCACGGGGATGTGCTCTTCACCATCTTCAGCGATGTAAGTGCAGCCCAGGCGCGCCGGCTGGATGAAATCCACCTGGATGGTGGAAAGCTGCCATTCACGCCCAAGCACATCCCGTGCCAGGAAATCGGCTTTGGGTCCGTAGAAGGCGGCTTCACCACTGGCTTCAAAGTATTCCACATCATTGGCATCCAAAGAGGCCCGCAGGGCATTCTCGGCCTTGTTCCATTTCTCGTCATCCTGGACATATTTCCCGCCCTCGCCGCGCAGGGACAGGCGCACCTTGTAATCAACAAAGCGATAACGTTCAAGCACTTCCTGGATCAATTTAAGCGCCAGGGTGAACTCCTGCTGGATCTGGTCTTCAGTGCAAAAGATATGACAGTCATCCTGGGTCAGGGCGCGCACACGCGTCAGTCCGGTTAATTCACCGGTTTTTTCATAGCGGTAGAGTGTGGCAAATTCAGCGAAGCGCATGGGTAGCTCGCGGTAGGAATGGCGACCCATTTCATTGTAGAGGATCATGTGGCTGGGACAGTTCATCGGTTTCAGGCGGAAACTTACATTTTCATCCACCATGGGCGGGAACATTGATTCCACATAGTTGTCAAAGTGACCGGAGCGTTTGTACAGGTCTTCTTTGACCAGGTGACCTGTCCAAACGTGGGAATAACCATAACGGGTTTGCACGTCCCGTACATAGTTCTCCATCAGGTGGCGCAGCATCTCCCCTTTGGGGGTAAAGAGCGGCAAACCGGGGCCAACGTCATCGGAAAAATGAAAGAGACCCAGTTCCTTGCCCAGGCGGCGGTGATCGCGTTTCTTGGCTTCCTCCAACTGCCACAGGTACTCTTCCAGTTCACTTGGGGTATGCCAGGCGGTTCCATAGATGCGTTGCAGCATGGGTTTCTTTTCATCGCCGCGCCAGTAAGCGCCTGCCACAGACATGAGCTTGACAGCCGCCGGGTTGATCTTTCCAGTGTTTTCCACGTGCGGTCCCCGGCACAGGTCAACAAAATTATCATGGGTATAAATGGAAATGTCCGGTTTTTCCTGCAGTGGGTTGCCATATTCATCGAACCCGCCCTCTTCCAGGCCTGCGATCAATTCCAGTTTGTAAGGCTGTTCCGCAAAAACTTTCCTTGCCTCCTGCGCGGATAAGACCTTCTTCTCAAAAACATGCCTGCCAGCCATGATCTGTCGCATCCGTTTTTCCAGGGCTTTCAGGTCATCCGGAGTTAAGGTGCGTTCCAGGTCGAAATCATAATAAAAGCCATTCTCGATCGGTGGTCCGATGGTGTATTTCGCCTCGGGGAACATTTCAAGCACGGCTTGTGCCATCACATGGGCTGCTGAGTGACGGATGCGGTACAGGTCACTGTCTTCATATCTTTCCTGGATCTTTTCGGCCATATCTGCCTCCTTAAAATAATAACTCCCGTCCGTTTCCGGGACGGGAGCGCAAATGCGATCACGTGGTTCCACCCGGATTTGCCTCTGATTCACTGCCGAAACGATTCGGCGTTCAGGGCATCTCCTTGGGGCTGTTAACGGGGCCAACCGTTCCTCTTACTTACCGCAGGGTTTTCAGATTCAAGCTCACGGGGGGTTTTCAATGCTGGCTGCTCAAGCTGGCTCTCAGTCTCTGGCCTGTGCTCTTCCTGTCAGCAGCCGCTGCACTTACTCGTCCCGGTCATCGCTCTTTTTTATTGATACGGTCATTATAGTCTGCTTTTCAGGTCTGTCAAGCGAAATTATTACATTCAATTTTCACCTCACCATTATTGCATCCCCAACTTGACGTCCGGGCGGGATGTCTCTATACTATAGTTAATTCT
>JBDRQK010000236.1:0-2655 GCA_043826315.1 Chloroflexota bacterium | reverse complement strand
ATGCTTTGAGCATTGTCAGCATCATCTTAAATTGCCTGACCGCCATTAGGGCATGTGGATCATTGGCAGGCATGATGATGGCTTCTCCGCTCTTTATTAAGAAGGGTTTGCCGGAGATCCGGATCTCGACTTCGCCATCCAGTACCTCGACCAGTGCATCGTATGGTGTACTGTGCTCACTTAATTCCTGCCCCTTATCAAACGCGAACATGGTTACATTCCCGGATTCAGATTTTAGGATCACGCGGCTGACAATTGAACCTTCCTGGTAATCGATCAAACCATCCAGAGTTAAGATCTGGGACCTCGGTGTCGTAGGCATGGTTGCTCCTTTTAAAAACTCATTGCAAAAAAACCTTTTTAAAATATTTATGTAAAAACGCGCATACCTTCCATGAAATAAATCATATTCAGTTTTCAGCGAATCTCATATTGATAGGAAGCCAGTTGAATCGTATAACGAGTCGTGCCAGTCACCACCAGCACAGCTTCAGTTACATCACCACCGATGTGCACAGGGATATCCATACTCTGATCAGAATTGAGCTCGATGATCTCAACGCTTGTTGTATTCCCCTTTAATATCAAGGCCAGGCGGAAGGTCTGTGGCAGGGAATTCTGAATGCGTACAAAACCATCCGACTGCCAACCACCGTCATCTGTTTCAAGATCACTGAAATATCCAATGGAGTCCACCGAGATATCATCCAGCAAAAATCCCTCTCCGTTCACGGCTGCGTCAGTAACATATTCAAAACGCAAATACACTTTTTGTCCGGCATACTGGGAAAGGTCTATGCTTTCCTGGATCCAGCCATTGGAGCTGCCATTGTATGCCCAGCCAAAGCTGTTTCCGGATGGATCGAGGTCCGTACCAGATGGAGTTCTTAATATCTTCCAAGTCTCGCCATCTGTGGAAGCTTCCAGGTAGAGATAGTCATAATCCTGCTCAATATCATACCAGGTACGGAAGGTTATGGATCCCGGTGAACTGACCTGGGTGAAATCGAATTGGCGTGTCAGGGTCATATCCGATTCATCACCCTTGTTGGACCAAAATGAGTATAAACCTGAATAAGGATTTTCAGGCAGCAGCTTCACCACTGTTGAACCTTCAAAATGAATTGTAAAGTCACCCTTGCATTTCAAACTTATATAATCCACACCATATTGATGTACCGGGCGTTCGGCTAGCGAGGTTGGGCAAGTGGATATCGTTTCTGTTGGAAAAGCCATGGCAGGTCTGGTTAAATTATGATAAGTATAGCGCCCATCTTCAACGGATCCATCATGAAGAGAGTTGGTGATGACCCAATCCAGGAAGAGGTCATCCGCACCGATCGGCTGACCGGTAATTCCATCATTGGCAAGGATCGTCTCCAGCGTGTTGTCGATACTCGCCAACCCAATTAAAGGATTGGCAACCACCGCACGCGTGGCAGCTTCGCCAAAACGGTCGAGGAAATATGCGGTAAAGAGGAAGCCTGCTCCATAATGAGCTGTAGTGGCATCTGGGTCATTTGGCCATTCATTCAATTGAAGGTCAGGATTGGATGTGTAAAGTTGATCAAACCCGCCAGGATCATAGCCGCTCAAAAAAGCCGATAATTCAGAGAAGCCTTCATTCAACCAGGAGGTTTCATCACGATCAATATTCCAATGGATCATATGTTGAAATTCGTGTGCCATTACCCCATAGGTAAAGGGGTCATCCAAATAACTGTTATCTGCATTGAAGAGGAACATTTCATGCATGTTGGAATATTCATGCACCTCAGAATCAAACTCATCGGCTGATGAGTAATAACCTGCTATGGAGTTCCCCAATCCGGTTGCATATAAAATGTAAATATGCGGATCACCATCCACTCCGGGGCTCCATTCGCTTCCAAAGAACTCTCGAGTGGTCGGGTAAATATCGTTTTCAAAAGTATCTACCAGTTGGGTCAGATCATTTGCGTCGTAATCAACACCCGACTCTATCCAGAAATATACATGCGGAGTGATCGAACGTAAAGTCGCTGTAACCTGGGAATTCTCATTCGTATCCATATCAAGGACCCAGAATTTTTCCTGGTCTCCGATCTGAAGAGGGGTTGAAGATGGAGCAAGTGTGGCTGGAATATTACATTTTGACAGCAGACGGCAGACGATTGAGGGAAGATCGTTCTTGGGGACGATCGTTGTTTCCAATACTTGCAGAGAATCGGTCGGGATCATTCCAAGGGGAGGGCGGGTGATAACCACTGTTGGGGTCGGATTGAAAAATCCTATCTGCTCCTGATGAATGATCTCATCACTATTCTTAATAACGAAATAGGATCCAACACCTGCTCCTACCAGGCAGACACAGCAGAAAGCCAGTATGATAAAGATTATTACGAGAATGAAGATAAAAGAAGGTTTCATATTGTATATAAAAATATCGCCTTTCTGGTAATTCTTAGAGAACTCATGGTAAACACCCTGAATTTTTTAAGAAATCACCATTACAGGATGAATTCAATTGTTAAATGTGTCTTCCTGATTCGAGAATAAAGAGGGTTCACAAGAATGAACATCACACTTGTGAACCCCTGCATCCATTTTTCCTGGAAGATACTACATATTATTATTATAAATAATAAACCGGCTTAAAGGAAGGTCTCTTTTAAC
>JBDRQK010000235.1:0-18911 GCA_043826315.1 Chloroflexota bacterium | reverse complement strand
CATCAGCATGGGTCCCTGCAAATACTGACGTGCCAGGAACAAGGCGTCGGATTGACCGCGCATAACCTCTTGGATGGCATAATGAACCTTCAGGTGCGGGTATTTATCCCTCATGAAAGCAGGGATCTGCTCCTCTCCCAGGTTGGGGCTGAGAATGAATACATACTCAACCTTCATTGTCCCTGGCAGACTGTCCAAACAATCCAGCAAGTGATCGAGGCATGTTTTACCGGCCACGCTGATCAAAGGTTTGGGTTTGCTCCAGGTGTGAGGACGCATACGCGTACCCATCCCGGCCATTGGTATGACAACTTTAAGTGTTTCAGCCATGATCCTACCCTTTTTATACTCTGATTTTCCTCACCGTCCAACAGGTTTGTGCAAGCCTGATCGGATCAGTTTTTCCTTCATTGGAGGTCTTTCTTTCAGGTCGCGGTTCGATCAGGTGCGAGCGATTCGTAAGGAGTGCGTAGATAAAATCCTAAATAACCCTTAGGGTTATTTCTTCTCAAGCGAATCGATCGTACTTTCCAACAGAGAAACAGCTTGCTGGACGGTATCAACATCGAAGGCGAAATTACCGCCAGCCGTAGAGAATAACTCGGGCAGGCTTACTTTTCCGCCCAATGACAGTGCCTGGCGGTAACTTGCCACTGCTTTGGATTGATCCTGGATGGCATTCGCAAAGATCTGGGTCGCACCCAATTGTGCCATCCCATATTCTACATAATAGAAAGGAACCTGGTGTATGTGCAGCTTGCGGTGCCAGCCTGTCTTCAGTTCCTCTTCCAATCCGCTCCAATCCACACTCGGGATGAAGCGTTCCCAGAGTTCCATCCATTGGGTATCACAAATGGCTGGGTCTGCACCTGCTTTGGGGTTCTCGTACACCCAATGCTGAAAAGCATCCACCACAGCCATGAAGGGCCAGAATAAGATATTTCCTTCCATATGTTCAATACGTGCCCGGGCCGCGTCGGGATGGGTGTAGTAACCGCCATTGTCACGCGTCAGGTAGGGCGCAGCCAGCAGTTCCATGCCCATCGAAGCCACTTCGGCAAACTCCATCGGGACATTCATCTGTTGTGCATAGGGCAAATGGCTGGATTCAAAGACGTGGAAAGCATGCCCGCTCTCGTGCAGCAGAGTCTGAACATCGTCATGCTGACCGACCGCGTTCATAAATACAAATGGTTTGCGGATGACACTCAGAGATGTGCAGTAAGCTCCCGGAGCTTTATTCTTGCGGTTATCCAGGTCTAATAATTTTTCTGCCTGCATCTGCTTGAAATATTTGCCGAGCTGAGAGTCAACATGATCAAAGATGCTGGCTGCTTTTTGCTGGAATTCGTCCATATTCTGGAAAGGCTTAAGCGGTATGGTTCCGGCTGCTTCAACGGGGCGACCGAACCAGCCATCCGAAAGATCCCAGGGGCGCAGTTTATCCACACCCAGTTTTTTGCGGTGACGTTCGTAGATGCGGTTTGCAGCCGGTACAACCACCTGCTCGATAGCCTGGTGAAAGGAGCGGCAATCCTGGGGGGTATAGTCGAAGCGCAGGTATTCCTGCCAGACATATTCACGATAACTCTTCTTTCCAGCGTTGGCAGCCATACTGGCTCGGTTTTTAATATATTTTCCCCACAGGTCATTGATCGATTGGCGGTCCGAGATCTGCCTCGCCAGGATTGCGTGCCAGATCCGCTCGCGTTTGGATCGGTCCGGGTCCTGTAATTTTTGTTTGACCTGGGAAATGGTCAGTTCCTGACCCTCCCATTCTACGCTTTGTGCGCCGATGATCTTGTCATAATCCATGTTTAGTTTCTGCTGTTCGGCTTGGAGCGCAAGGTTTTCTTCGCGGAAAAGTTCTGCCTCCGCGCGCATGTTTCGTAGTGGGATCTCAAACCCTGCCGGCTGCAAACCACTTTCCAGAAGTTTCTCTTTCAGTTTCTGACCTGAACTCATGGCAGCGGGAAAGACATTGTCCAGGAAATTCTTAAACATCTGGTTGGCTTTCTCATCGGCGGTGTTGACCGTGGTGGCCAGCGACAGGCGGCTGTACATCTCCGAGACCCGATCAGACAGGGCTGTCCAGTCCCGCAACCATAAGTCTACATTGGAAGAACTTATCGGGCGGGACTCCAGCTCAATGGCATATGGTTTCAGGTCCGACCAGGTCAGCTTGATGATTTCTTGTGCTCTTGTGGGAAGAAGTTTAAAGTCCATAGTGATCCTTTCTTGGTATTATTTCTTTTCAATAATGGTTAATTTCGCCAGTGAAGCTCCCAGCCGTTTGAGACCGAAAACTTTGAAATTAACCGCCAGTATTTCATCCTCATCCTGTAATCGGCTTTCCAGGACGGTTCCTTCACCCCAGGTGTTATGGTTGACACGCGTGCCAATGGGATATTGATGTTCATTAATGATAGCAGGTTTTGGTGAAAAAGGCGGCTTCCAGGTCATATCCAACCTGGCTCTGGCGCGCTGGTTAAGGCTGCCGCGTCCTTGCCCGTTGAGCATTTCTGCTGGTATGTCATTCAGGAAACGGGATGGATAAGTGTCTTCAGAATAGCCGCGTCCGCCGCGGCGTGTTGCGCGCACCAGGTAAAGTCGGTCTTTGGCACGCGTGATACCCACATAGAACAAGCGGCGCTCTTCATCCATTTCTTCCGGTTCGTCAAATGAGCGTGTATGCGGCAGGATGCCGTCATCCAGCCCGACAATGAAAACAGCTCCAAACTCCAGACCTTTGGCGGAATGCAGGGTCAACAGGGTGGCTATGTTCTGCCCTTCCACCAGGGTATCCTGGTCGGAGATGAGCGCCACCGTCTCGAGGAACTCCCCCAGGCTGCGCTCTTCATATTCGGTTGTCAACCGGCGCAGTTCCTTTACGTTTTCCCACCTTTCAAGGGCTTCCTCACTGCCATCGGCGATTATGAAATCCTCGTATCGGATGTCTTCCAGGATACGATCAAAAAGCTCGGTAATGGTATATCTGTCCCTCAGGCTGATCCAGTTGCTCAAATTGCTTCCAAACCCGCATAATTGCGAAGCACTGCGGGCACTGAATTGTGACCAGAACGGAGACTTGTCAGCCTGGGTCAGGTCAAACAGGACACTGGCAGCCGGAACATTGGCTGTGCGGGCAGCCGTGAACAGGTTTTGGATGGTTTTTTCCCCGATGCCGCGCGTGGGTGCATTGATGATGCGCTCCAGGCTGATCTCATCCACGGGGTTGTAAACCAGGCGCAGGTAGGCAATGATGTCTTTGACTTCACGCCGCCCATAGAAGCGTTGCGCTCCGACCAACCGGTAAGGCAGTCGCGCTTGCAGGAAAGCCTCTTCCAGGAGGCGAGACTGGGCATTGGTGCGATACATGACGGCACATTCGCTGGCATCGAACTGCTTGCTGGCGACCAGCTGCAGGATGGTATCCACCACAAAGGACGCTTCGCCATAATCATCGGCAGCTTCAAAGTAGATCAACCGTTCACCCTGGCCGCGCTCAGTGAATAATTGTTTGCGTCGGCGTTGTCCATTTCGATCGATGACTGCCATGGCTGCATCCAGGATGGCTTGCTTGGAACGGTAGTTCTGTTCCAGCAGGATGATCTGCGTATCAGGGTGATCTTTTTCAAAGCGCTGCACATTGTGGTAATCTGCACCGCGCCAGCGATAGATGGACTGGTCCGGGTCACCTACCACGAAGATATTATGGTGAACAGAAGCCAGGTGTTTTAGCAGGCTGTATTGCGCCAGGTTGGTATCCTGGAACTCATCCACCAGGATGAATTTAAAACGCTGGGCGTATTTTTCTCGCACCTCCGTTACTTCTGCCAGCAGGTGGGCTGTCAATAATAACAGGTCGTCAAAATCGACTGCATTTGAATTTTGCAGTGTGGTCTGGTAGTGCAGGTAGATACGTTTAACCACTTCGTCCCGGTAAGTATTAAGGGGATAATCCTCCGGCAATATCAGCTCGTTCTTGGCATTTGAGATGGTTGCATGGACACTGACAGGCCGGTAAAGCTTATCATTAATATCCAGGGCACGCATGGCAGCTTTGACCACGCGTAACTGGTCGTTATCGTCAAAGATCACGAAGTTGGAATTGATCGCAAGATGGTCGGCTTCCTTGCGCAGGATGCGGGCACACATGGCGTGGAAGGTCCCCAACCAGAGACCCTGTTGCGGCGCATCCTCGCCGATCAGTTCACTTACCCGGCTTCCCATTGAACGGGCGGCTTTATTGGTGAAAGTTACCGCCAATATCTGGTAGGGTCGTGCGCCCATTTTACGGATCAGGTAAGCGATCCTCTGCGTTAGAACGCGCGTCTTTCCGGAGCCGGGACCGGCCAATACAAGCACAGGTCCAATTCCGGTTGTCACTGCCTGGCGTTGTTGTTCGTTAAGTTGATCCAGAAGATCCATAAGTAAATTTCGTGATTCTTTAACGGTATTGGAATTGCACCCCAATTTTTCAGGTGTTGATATTTAGGAAACAGCCTTCATTTCAGTTGCGAGGTGCAATGTGGGCAGCGTGTCGCTTGAACGGGGATGCTGGTAAAACAGAACGGGCAGTCTTTGCTGGTTGGCTCGCTTACAGGCTCAGGTTGTTTTTTCATCCGGTTGATGGTGCGGATCATCAGGAAAATTACAAAAGCTATCAGTAGGAAATCGATAATGTTATTAATGAAGAGACCGTAGTTGAGCGTTGGCGCTCCGGCAGCCTGGGCTTCTGCCAGGGAAGGGTAAACCATCCCATCCAGGGGAAAATAAAGGTCGGAAAAATTAACACCATTGAGCAGCATGCCGATAGGTGGCATAATGATGTCATTGACCAGGGAACTTACAATTTTCCCGAAGGCTCCACCAATAATTACACCTACCGCCAGGTCGATCACGCTGCCCCGCATTGTGAATTCTTTGAATTCCTTCAACATGGCTTTTCTCCTTTTTAAAAAACAATGGGATGGTAACAAGCTTCATTGTACCGTCTGGGATAATGGCTGTCAACGCAGGCGCAGGTTGGTTTTTCTTCGGCTGGTTATTGCCTCCATTGTTCCTGAAATGGATGGTCATAGCGTAGTTTTTTACTATCCATCGGACAAAATTCTTTTCTTCTTGACATCGAAGGATTGTGATAAAATAATATGCAGGCTATTGACGATTTTTAGTTCTTGTGTTAATCTAATTAATAGCTTTCCTGGCACAATGGGCTCGTTGCCAGGAGTCCAATTCAGAGCCTATCCGATGTGAGGAACTGCTTTATAAAATTGAATATCTTTCGGATAGTATTTCAAAAGAAGCAATTAATAAAGGAGGTGGTTCTTAAATAAAAAATGAGAATCTCATGTTCTTCGTTATTTGTATTTAACCCTATCCTGTAACATCTATTTGGAGGAGTAAGAAATGTTAAGTAAACGCTTATTATTGGTCGTTGGCGTCATTTTGGTTGCCAGCATGGTGCTTTCCGCCTGTGCACCGGCAGCCACACCCGCAGCGACAGAACCACCCGTGGTTACCCAACCCCCTGTGGTAACCGAAGCCCCCACCATGGCACCGACTGAACCCCCGGTTCCCCCCACCACCCGACACGGTGGCTGGCTGGATGAGATCGACTACTCCGTAGTTGATGCTCAATCTGCCATTACTCAGATCAGCGCTGGCGCAGTTGACCTGTTCAGCTACGGTCTGGCTTCGGACAAGCTGGCTGATATCAAGGCTGCTGGTTTATGCTACACACAATCGTATGGTACTTACTACGATATGATGTACAACCCGGCCGTCTTCACTGACACAACCGTGTTGAACCCCTTCTCTAACCGCAAGATCCGTGAAGCCACCAACTGGCTCATCGACCGTGATTATATCAACCAGGAATTCTATGCCGGCGGTGTGCTGCCCAAATTCTTCCCGCTGACCACCCAACTGGTGGATTACACCAACGTCATCGAAGTTGCCCGCGGTTTGGAAGCATATTATGCCTACAATTTTGACAAAGGCAAACAAGTCATTGTTGACGAGATGATCGCCATGGGTGCCACAGTCGGTACCGATGGCAAGTTCATGTTCAATGATGCCCCTGTCAACCTCATCTTCCTGATCCGTAACGATGGCGACGGTACCCGCTTGCTGATGGGTAACTACTTTGCCAACCAGATGGAAGCAGTCGGCTTTACCGTCGAACGCCAGGAAAAGAAATCCTCCGAGCTTGCCCCCTTGTGGATTGGCTCTGACCCCAAAGATGGCCTGTGGTCTTTGTACACCGCCGGCTGGGGTTCCAGTGGCTTGAACCGCGATGAGAAGAGCATCTTCCAGGAAATGTACCTGCCCAGCAGCGCCCAGGGTATCCCCCTGTTCCTGGACAACGCTGTTGATCCTGTCTTCCAGCAGGTTGGTGACGATCTTGCCAACGGCAACTTCCTGACCCTTCAGGAGCGCAAGGATCTGATGATCGAAGCCCTGCCGCTTGCCTTGCAGGACTCACTCCAGACCTGGATCGTCGATCTGCAAAACTACGTGCCTTACAACTGTGATCTTGAAGTCAGTGCCGATGTTGGTGCTGGTGTTGAGACCACTTTCATGGGTCCCTACAACCTGCGCTATGCAGGTGTTGAGGGTGGCCAGGTTAAGAACGGCTCCACCGATACCTTCTTCGCCGATCCCTGGAATCCAGTGGATGGCGCCAACTGGGTCGGAAACGCATGGATCCAGAATGGTACCAATAGCCGTGCCTTCATGCCCGATCCTTACACCGGTCTGGGCTGGCCCTTGCGTGCCACGGGTGCTGATGTTGTTATTCAGTCGGGTTTGCCCGTTGCAACCAATCTTGACTGGGTCAACCTGACCTTTGAAGATACCATCACCGTCCCCGCAGACGCCTGGGTTGATTGGGATGCTGAAACCCAGATGTTCATCACCGCTGGCGAGAAATTCCCCGATGGGCTGACCGCCAAGACAAAATCCGTTGTTTACTATCCTGCCGACCTTTACACAACCGTCAAATGGCATGATGGTAGTTACATTTCCGCCGCAGACTTCGTCATGAACATGATCATGACCTTTGATCGCAGTAAAGAAGCCTCTGCCATCTTTGACGAAGATACAACTGGTAACTTTGAAGCCTTCCTGACCCACTTCAAGGGTGTCCAGATCATCTCCACCGATCCCCTCACCATCGCAACCTGGGATGACAACTACTTTGCTGATGCAGAGCTGGATGTTTCCGGCTGGTGGCCGAACCTTGGTTATGGTGAAAATGCCTGGCAAACACTTGCCATTGGTAACATGGCAGAAGCCGCAGGTGAACTCACCTGGGGAACAGGAAAAGCTGATACACTCGAAGTTGAATGGATGAGCTTCATTGGTGGACCCAGCCTTGAGATCCTGACCGCCAAACTTGATCAGGCAATTGCTGAAAACACCATTCCGTACGAACCCACCATGGGTGCGTATCTTACAGCTGATGAAGCCGCTGCCCGTTATGCCGGCCTCAAAGCCTGGTATGCCGCCCGTGGTCATTTCTGGGTTGGAACCGGTCCTTATTATCTGGATTCAGTCGACCTCAACGGTTTCACCGCTGTCGTCAAGAACAACCCGGATTTCCCCGACTTGGCTGACCGCTGGTCCAGGTTTGGCGTTGCCCCCATGGGCGAAGCCGCACTGGATGGTCCCGCCCAGGTTAAGATTGGTGCAGAGACTGTCTTCACAGTTGCACTCACCAACAGAAACACTGGTGATCCGTACCCGACCGCTGATGTCAAAGAAGTCAAATTCTTACTCTACAACGACAAGGGCGAGACCGTGTATGTGGGTGCTGGCGTAGCTACTGCTGACGCTGGTGTATTCACCCTCACCATTCCTGCAGATATTGCTGCCACACTTGTTGCTGGCACCGGCAGTATCGAAGCGGCTGCGGTTCTTATCCCCGTTGCCATTCCAGCCTTCACATCGCTGGATTACGTGGTGGTTCCGTAAGCTTCTAGTTTGGTTTGAAAAAGAGGGGCAAGGGTAAAACCTTGCCCCTCCATTATTATATAAACAGTGAGAATGATATGACTTCTGAAACAACAGGCTCATCAGACTCTGAATCCACACAGGGTGGAAAGAAAAGTTCAAAAAGCGCTGTCGTACGCGTGGCAAGATATTCCTTGCTCAGGCTCGTTTCGATGATGTTCACAGTGATCATTGGCGTTTACCTGACCATTCTCATCGCCAATATGGGTGGTTATGTCGATACCATCATGCGCAACGAGATACGCGACAACATCACGCAGGCAATTATCGCAAATCCTGTCTTTCGCAACTTGACTACGGAGGCCAAGGCGGACCTCATTCAAACAAAGATCGAAACCGAGATCGAACGCCGCGGTTTGAACCAGCCGTTTGTGGTACGTTCGGTCAGATACCTGAAGAATTCACTCACTTTGAACCTGGGACGCGCCATCTATATGAAAAGTGACCAGGGTTCCAAGGAAGTTCGCCTGATCCTGCTCGAGCGCCTGCCTGCTACACTCCTGTTGACAGGCTCATCTTATCTTTTATTATTTTTCAGCAGCGTTTATATTGCCCTCTCTCTGTCACGGAAGTACGGCAGTTTTTGGGACAAGGTCGTCATCACCTTTTCTCCTACTTCAGCTGCGCCTCCCTGGTTTTACGGCATTTTCTTAATTCTTATTTTTGCAGCCATATTCAAGATATTACCCTTTGGCGGGCTGGTGGATTCACCTTCACCGGATAATCCATTGGATTACGGCCTGAGTGTGCTCAAACATCTCATCCTGCCTGCCAGCGCAGTTATCATCAGTTCGATTGCCCTCAGTATTTATAACTGGCGCACTTTTTTCCTCATTTATTCCAGTGAAGATTATGTGGAAATGGCCAAAGCCAAAGGATTGAATGCGCACGATGTCGAGCGCCGTTATATTCTGCGACCCACCCTGCCAACCATTATCACCAACTTCGCCCTGCTGGTGATCACCTTGTGGACTGGTTTAACCATCACAGAGACGGTTTTCCTTTGGCCTGGTCTGGGTATCACCCTCTTCCGGGCCATCGGTTTTTACGACACTCCGGTCATCGTTGGCTCGACAATCATTTATGCCTATTTGCTGGCAATAACGGTTTTTCTGCTCGATTTTGTTTATGCGCTGGTTGATCCACGCGTCAAGGTCAGTTCTGGTGGCGGAGGTTCAAAATGACCGCGCTAAAAAAATTCTTCAGCGAACTCACCCGTTACCCATCTGCCATCCTCGGTTTGTCGATCATTCTCTTCCTGGTTGGGGTTTCGGTCTATGCCCTGGTCACCATTCCATACAGTGAAGCTGTCCGCCTTTGGCGCGGCGGTGAGGATGTCTGGTATCAGAACCCGAAATATGCCCCTCCTGCCTGGTTTAATGCTTTCTCAGACAAAAAGAAACCTGTTTCGTTTTCAGTCAAAACAAGCGATGGCAGTCTGTCAAAGGAAACCATCCCGAGCACAGACCCGGAAATATCCACGATTGATATGATTTACATCTTTGATTATCAGTATGATGATTCTCCTCAAGAATTGATGATCTATTTTAAATCAGATATTATTGAGAAGTTATCATTTGTATCCATCACCTGGATCACTCCCGACGAGAGAACCATCCGTATCGCCGACATGGCAGTGAGCAACAAACTGACCTATCGCTTCACCCAGGATGCTAAACTTCAAAAAAGACTTAAAGTCGAATCAGCCGATGTTATGCAAGCTCTCTTTGAAGACCCCGATTCACCGACACAAGCCATCCAAAAAGGCGAGTATCAACTGGTGATCACTGGAACAAGTTTTGAAAAAGCTGCGTCGATTGATGCCGAATTTGTCCTGCATGGTGAGCTTTTTGGTGCAGCCGGCACGGATAAATATCGCCGTGATCTGCTCTTACCCCTGTTATATGGTACACCCATCGCCCTGGCTTTCGGTCTTTTAGCCGCCCTGGGAACATCCATCCTGACAATGATCATTGCTGCCGCCGGATCCTGGTATGGGGGCTGGTTCGATGAATTGATCCAGCGCATCACCGAAGTCAACCTGGTTCTGCCTTTCCTGGCGATCTTGATCATGGTGGGTACATTTTACTCGCGCAGTATTTGGGTGATGCTTGGAGTCACCATTCTCCTCAGTATTTTCTCTGGATCGATCAAAACATACCGCTCCATTTTCATGCAATCCAAGGAATCCAGTTATATCGAGGCTGCCCGGGCTTATGGTGCCTCCAGTGGTCGTATTATTTTTTCCTATCTGATCCCACGCATGATACCCTTGTTGATCCCGGCCCTGGTTTCTTCCGTGCCGTCTTTCGTATTCCTTGAAGCCTCATTGGCTCTCCTGGGTCTGGGTGACCCGATCCTGCCCACCTGGGGAAAAATATTCTATGACGCCTTTTATGATGGCGCCTTGTATCAAGCTCGCTACTACTGGATCCTTGAGCCGGCCATCTTGTTAATGATCACGGGTTTCGGTTTTGCAATGCTTGGGTTCGCATTGGATCGGATCTTCAATCCAAGATTGAGGGATGTATAACCCCATGACACAAAACGAAAAACTTCTCCGTATTGAAAACCTGTATTTATACTTCAACACCCATGGTGGTGATGTCCAGGCTGTGGATAATGTCGATTTTAACCTGGATTACAACCGTGCAGTGGTCATCTTGGGGGAGTCCGGCTGCGGCAAAAGCTCGCTCGCAAAGGCCATTCTACGGCTTCTTCCACGCAATGTATCCAAATACAGTGGCAAGGTAATGCTGGAAGGTTCGGATACCATGGCCCTGGATGATGAAGAATACCGCATGAATGTGCGCTGGGTGGGTATGTCGATGGTTCCCCAGGCTGCCATGAATGCTCTCAACCCGGTCCTCAAAGTAGGCGACCAGGTGGCGGAACCAGCCATGATCCACCTGGGGGTATCCAAAGATAAAGCGCTAGTTCAGGCTAAAAGCATGTTCCAGCATGTTGGTGTACCGGAAGGCTTCATCAACCGCTATGCATTTGAATTGAGCGGTGGCATGCGCCAGCGGGTAGCTATTGCCATGGCATTGGTTACATCGCCCAACTTGATCATTTTGGATGAACCTACCTCTGCCCTGGATGTATTGACCCAAGCTAATATCTTCAATGTTCTCAAACGCACCAAGAAGGAATTGGGCACCAGTTATATTTTGATCACCCATGACATTGCCACTTCCAGCGAGTTGGCTGATGATGTGGCTGTCATGTATGCCGGACAGATCGTGGAATACTCAGAAGCAGAACGTTTCTTCTCCAAACCCCTGCATCCATATTCCCAGGCACTCATGGCCAGTGTACCTACCTTGAAAGGCAAAAAGGTTCTCGACTTTATCGTCGGTCAACCTCCCAGCCTGATCAATCTGCCTCCCAGGTGCCGGTTTGCAGATCGATGTAAATTCCGCTTCGACAAATGCGAGCAAGATCCGCCTACGCTCGAAGTGGAAGGTCACAAAGTGAAGTGCTGGTTGTATACGTGATCATAGGAGCATGCCATGTCTGTCGAAACTAAAGAAATAATTGCTGAAAAAAAACAAAAAGACCATTCTGATGCCTTGCTATCTGTCCAGGAATTAAGAGTCTGGTTTGAACTGAGAAAATTCGGATTTGGCCACGCCGGTTATGTCCATGCCGTTGATGGAGTATCATTTGATCTGGGGCATGGCGAGGCCATTGCAGTTGTGGGTGAAAGTGGATGTGGCAAGTCCAGTCTGATGAAAACCATCCTGGCTCTTCACATGCCCACCAAGGGTGAGATCGTTTTTGATGGCAAAAAACTCTCTGAGTTGGATACCAACGAAATGCAGTGGTATCGCTCACAGGTTGGCTATGTTCAGCAGGACCCCTATGGAGCCCTGGCACCATTCATGAATATCAAGAAAATACTTGAAGAACCTCTGATCATTACCGGGGTGAAGAGTAAAGTGGAACGTGAACAGCGCGTCCGCAGTGTCATGGAAGAGGTCAAATTATTCCCGGTCGAGGATTACTGGGATAAATACCCCCACATGCTCAGTGGCGGGCAGCAGCAGCGTGTGGTGATTGCACGCGCCATGATCCTGGAACCCAAATTGCTCGTGGCAGATGAACCTGTATCCATGCTGGATGCCTCGGTGCGTGTTGAGATCCTAAAATTGTTCCAGGGATTACAGGAAAAACATGATCTTTCGGTGATCTATATCACCCACGATCTTGCTACGGTGAGTTATTTTTCTTCACGCATCTTTGTGATGTATGCAGGACGTATAGCAGAAAAAGCCGCCGTTGATGATCTATTAAACAATCCCCTGCATCCTTACACGCATGCCCTGCTGCAGGGAACTTCCGATCCGGATCATAACAATGCTTTATCCTTTAAAGAGGTTCCTCCTGGTGAACCACCTAGCTTGATCGTCCCTCCGCCAGGATGCCGCTTCCATCCGCGCTGTGGCAAGGCAATTGCCGGCTTATGTTCAGTGGAAGAGCCGCCGGAATATGAACCGGAAGCCAATCATTTCGTTTCGTGCTGGTTGTATAAGGAGTGATCCAATGTTGATGAACCTGCTTGGAGCAAAACCAAAATTAACCATATTTATTGGTTTCATTATGATGCTGCTGGGCGTGGTTTTCCCGTTCTTTATGGTGATAAAGATGATTCCATCAACCTTTTTCTTAAATTTCTTTTCTTATACACTCTCCTTGCTGGGGATGATCGTTGGAATCATCGGGGTGGCAATGGATTATAAGGGCAGTAGAAGATAACACTTGGTCAAGGATCTATTTGCCTACGGTTTGGCTCTTGCCAAACCGTATTTTTTTAACTGACTGGGCTTCATTATCAGAACAAAGCGGTTTGCAACTTGGTTCATCCCCACTATCTCGCTTAATGTTGTATTATATCTCTCGCAATGCTGGAAAGATGCCCCTTGTAATATGAATGCTGATGACAGTAAAAAATTCCAGGACATGTGATAAAATTTACCCATTATGACATCCCGAAGAATTATGATCGTTGACGACCAATCAGAAGTCAGTCATCTGCTGAGATCTGCGCTGGACACACTCAATCAGAATATTAAGATAGTGGAAATGCGTTCGGGGGAAGAAGCCATACTCGACGCCACTCATAAAAAAGTTGATCTGCTGGTGGCTGATTACCGACTGTCGGGTATTTCCGGTCTCAAGTTGATGGAAAAGATCAGGGACCTTCATCCATCCGTCAAAGTCATCTTAATGACGGGTATGTCGGATCCAAAAATTCGCAAGGAAGTAGCTCAGGCTGGTGCAGATGCGTTCTTTATCAAGCCAATACCCATCGCTGATTTTCTGGACTCCGTTGAGCGTATCCTGGGTTTGGTTGAGACAATTTTACCGCTTGAGCCGATCTTGAAGGATGTTAAGGAACAAGAACCCCAGGGACTTGCCTATCAATTTTCAGAATTACGCCAAAAAATGAAGGCACAGGCTGTGCTTCTGCTCAATGATCGCGGACGGATTTTAGCCTGTGCAGGAGAGCTTCCGGAAAAAAATCAGGAAGTTTCACTGGTGGCATCCTTGATGGCAATTTACAATGCGGCTCAAAAAGTGACCCACATTATTGGGCAACTTGGCAACTCAAGTTGGCATATTTTTAAAGGAGATATAAACGACCTGATTTTTGCACCTCTGGATTCCACACATGCCATCCTCATGGTCGGGAATAAATTGGCTCATGAAGACGTATTCCTCAATAATATTGGATATTTCGCTAACGCACGTCAGGCGATTGAGGCTTTATTGCAAGAGTTGGATGGTCCGATCATCCCGTATATTAAAGATTCATCAATGGATACAGATGCTGAAATTGAACCCGATAATTCGGAAGAAGACCTGACGCCTCTCTTGATTAAATCCAAACTGAAAATTAAAACAGATGAATTGGACGCGTTTTGGAGCGAAACCGCCGCTGGGCAACCGGCTGTTCCTCTCCACGCGGATGGTTTATCGTATGATCAAGCCCGCCAATTGGGTCTGACACCAGAGGATGAACAGGTCTGAACATTGCCCAACCCTGCGGCTTATGTTACAATACGCACCGCGTTGGGGCGTGGTGCAATGGCAGCACACCGGCCTTTGAAGCCGTGGATCTTGGTTCGAATCCAGGCGCCCCAGCCTGTCTTAAAGCACTTGATTCACACTTGACCTTGTGTTGCCCCACCGGCACCGCAAGGTTTTTTGTCCACTTATTGTGATTCACCTGCTCCAGGGAAGAGCAAAGAACCGATTGATTGAATGGATAACATTGATCCCCCTGGTGACCCAATCACTCAGGTGAACTCCAGGATTACCTCTTGAGGGAGATGTTCATGAAAATAACTGCCGTTTTATTGGCTGCTGGACAGGGCGTGCGAATGAAGTCCGACCTGCCTAAAGTTCTCCATCCTGTTGCCGGGCAGGCTATGATCTTGCATGCTCTGCAGGCAGTCAGCCAGGCATGTACTGAAAAACCAGTGGTTATTGTTGGACACGGATCCGATTCCGTCCGCACTACCATAGCTGATCTGGCTGAGTGTGTCGTTCAGGAAGAGCAGCTTGGCACCGGTCACGCTGTCCAGCAGGCAGAAAGTGCACTGGCTGGAAAGACCGATCTCATCCTGGTCACTTATGCAGATATGCCTTTGCTCCGAGCCGGGACCCTCAAAAAACTGGTTGAAACCCAGCAGAAGAATCCGGGTCCGCTCAGCTTATTGACGGTAATTTCTGAAGATCCACGTGGTTTTGGGCGCATCCTTCGAAAACCGGATGGCAGCGTCCAGGCTATTGTTGAAGAAGCAGTCGCTACACCGCAGCAATTGGCGATTAAAGAATTGAATGTCGGTGCCTATTGTTTTTCTGCTGACTGGTTATGGCATACTCTCAAGCATATAAAATTGTCACCCAGGGGTGAGTATTACCTGACAGATACAATTGAAGCTGCAGTTCAGGCAGGCTTACCGGTGGTTCCGCTGCTGTTGGAAGACCTGATGGAAACCATTGGGGTAAACACCCGGGTACAATTGGCTGAAGCGGAAGCTGCCATGCGGGAGCGGATCAACCGTAAACATATGCTGGCCGGGGTGACCATGATCGATCCGGGAAGCACTTATATTGAAGCCGGGGTAAGCATCGGGATGGATACTGAGATCTGGCCAAATACCTGCCTTCGATCGGATACACATATCGGTGAGCGCTGTGTGATCGGACCGAATTCCATTATCCGGGACTCCCAAATTGGGAACAATTGCAAGGTGCTGGCTTCAGTCCTGGAGGGAGCGCTCCTGGAGGATAATGTTGATGTAGGACCATTTGCCCGCTTGCGAAAAGGTGCCCACCTGTGTAAAGGAGTACATATGGGGAATTTTGGCGAAGTCAAGGATTCCACTCTGGGTGAAGGTACCAAGATGGGGCATTTTTCTTATGTTGGGAATGCCAGCATAGCTTCAAATGTCAACATTGGTGCTGGAACGGTCACCTGTAATTTTGATGGCGAACTCAAACACCATACCGATATTGGCGAAGATGTGTTCATAGGCAGTGATACCATGCTGGTTGCGCCATTAAAAATTGGCAAAAGATCACGTACAGGTGCGGGTTCAGTTGTGACCAAGGATGTGCCGGATGACACCCTGGTGGTGGGTATGCCAGCCAGGGCTATTAAAAGATTGGAGAAGAAGAAAGATGAATGAGTGGGGCTTTCTCATGTTTATTTTGTTATTAACTCTCGATCTTGCCATTGCGGCTACACGGGTCAGTCTATTTAATGCCCGTCCACTGCGTTTGATGAATAGACCGGATGTACAGCCGGATAAAGTGCATCAGGTGTTGGCATTGATAGAAAATCCACGTATGCGTGCCAATATACGCTTGAGCCAAACCTTTATCCGCTTTTTGTTGGCTGTCATGTTATATCAGTGGGTCCATGGCTTGAACCCTGGAAGTGCAAACACGCTAGTGATCATGGAAATTACCAGTCTGCTGGTATTAGGCATGCTGATGCTGATATTCGAATTCAGCCTTGAAAACTTGGTCATTCGCGATCCAGATGAGTGGGCTTTGCGAATGGTGAATTTCGGAAAGGTTGTTTTGTTCTTGTTGACACCCATCACATTCTTACCCCAGTTGTTGTTGAAACCAGTTGAAGGTCATCATAACTATGCCCAATTTACCGAAGATGAACTGAAAACCTGGGTCGAATCAGACGAAGAACCAGGCAGTC
The DNA here is from genome assembly GCA_043826315.1 of Chloroflexota bacterium. Classification (GTDB taxonomy): domain Bacteria; phylum Chloroflexota; class Anaerolineae; order Anaerolineales; family Villigracilaceae; genus UBA12087. Next base: position 2,662 of record JBDRQK010000235.1, on the reverse strand, counting down.
TCGAGCGGGAAGAAAGACAGATGATTTATTCCATCTTCCAGTTTGGAGATACACTGACACGTGAGATCATGGTGCCGCGCATTGACATCATGTCATTGGATGTCAATACCTCTCAGGCAGAAGCCATCCAGGTTTTCCTTTCTTCAGGGCATTCACGCTTGCCTGTCTATCAGGACACAATTGATAATGTGATCGGATTGCTGTATGCCAAAGATCTACTCGGTGTATCCCATCAGCAGGATGGTGTCTTACATTCTTTGAATGATCTCTTGCGACCGGCTTATTTTGTACCCGAAACCAAGAAAGTGGATGAGCTTTTGGCAGAGATGCAGTCTCAGCGTATTCACATGGCTATTGTAGTGGACGAATACGGGGGCGTAGCCGGGTTGGTAACATTGGAAGATATCGTCGAAGAGATCGTTGGCGAGATCCTGGATGAATATGATAATGCCAACGAAGAGGTCCTTTTTCAGGAATTGGACGATGATGAATTCCTTTTCCAGGGTCGTATCGGTCTGGATGATTTTAATGAAGTGATGAATTCTCAATTGCCGAAAGATGAAGCTGACACACTGGCCGGGTATTTATATGATCAGATGGGACGTGTTCCGCAAGGTGGTGAAGGTATTGTTGCGGGTGGTCTTTCATTTACCATCGACCTGGTTAGCGGCAGGCGCATCCGTCGTGTGCGTGTCAGCCGGGTTTTACCATCACAGGAGATTCCAGGCAATGATAAACATAACTGAACAAGAACGCCAGGCTTTGATCGATCTGGCTATTGAAGCCCGACGACGTGCTTATGCACCTTATTCAAAGTATCAGGTTGGCGCGGCTCTGCGTACCTCCAGCGGGAAAATCTATACCGGGGTGAATATAGAAAATGCAGCCTATCCAACCAGCATATGTGCGGAACGGGTGGCGGTATTTAAGGCCGTTTCGGACGGTGAAACCAAATTTGAGATCATCGCTGTAGCCACCTCCAACGGAGGCACACCCTGTGGTTGCTGCCGCCAGGTACTGTCCGAGTTTGGATTAAATACGGTTGTTTTAATTGCCGACGGACAAGGCAGGTTGGTGAACGAAACCAGCGTGGGCGAGTTATTGCCCGGTGCCTTCCGGCCTGAAGACCTGAAACCATCCGGGTAATTCCCCCTTTCAACAGGTTCAAATCATGAAAGAACTGCGCTCTTTCCGTGTCGAAGCTGTCGTTTTAAGGCATTCAAATATCGGAGAGGCTGACCGTCTTCTGGTGCTATATACGCGCCAGAAGGGAAAAATTCGGGCAGTGGCAAAAGGTGCCCGTAAAATGCGCTCACGAAAAGCCGGGCATGTCGAACCTTTTATGCAGGTCAGTCTTCAACTTGCAACAGCGCATGGTCCATATATTGTTACGGATGCGGAAACGATCGAAGCTTTTCAGCCTGTTCGTGATGACCTGCTGCGCACCGGATATGCAGCTTATGCAGCCGAGCTGATAGACAGGTTCTCATACGAAGATGAAGGTGAGAATCCGGTCATCTTCCGTTTACTGACCGATACCCTCCGCCGCATTGCCCTGAACCCTGATCCCTGGTTGGGAGTGCGCTATTATGAAGTGCGCTTGCTCGATTCTCTCGGATTTCGTCCCCAATTATTTAAATGCAGCAACTGCCAGGTTGAGATCAAACCGCAGGATCAATACTTCTCACCATCTCAAGGTGGTGTGCTCTGTCCCAGGTGTGGTGCAGGTTTGCCGGGGGCATGGAGTATCTCGGAAACAGCGCTTAAATACTTCCGGCACATGCAGCGCAGCACCTATCCGTTGGCCGCACGTGCCAGGCCAACCCCTGCTGTTCAAAAAGAGATGGAAGCGCTTATGCAGGCCTATTTCACCTATCTTCTTGAGCGTGAATTGAACACCCCGGGTTTTATCCGGCGCATTCGAGGTTGATTTTTAGTCAGTTTTTGGTTGTTTTGACTTTTTAAGAAGCAATGTTCAACAGGTGGGTATGGAAGAATGGATTATGCACCTGTTAATCGAATAAACGACCAAGCGAAACCCAACAAAAACATCGCGCAGGTTGGGTAGGGCGAATCTTCCCATATTTAATCGATCATTCCATATAGCGAAACCCAACAATACACAAAAAAATAATTCTATTTCAGTCTCTTCCCCCAGTTGATCACCAGCAGCCAACCGGCTAACTTTACGATCGGGTGCAAAAAACGCCACACCAGGCGTTGGAACCAGCGCCAGTGAAAAGTGTAAAGAAGATAATTTATGAGGTACCGCATCAACAGGGTCTGCCCCAGGGAGGAACATAATATACGCCTGCGATAACCCTGGAAGCCAAGATCATTGCTTTCAAATGCAGAAATTATGGTTTCCGCAGCCAGCTTGCCATAACCCAGCGCCAGGCTGATGCCTTCTCCAAAAAGCGGGTCACTTCCAGCTGCATCCCCGACCAGCAGCACCCCGGGAACTGAAAATTGGGCAAACGGACTGAACCAGCGAATGGGATGTCCCTTAAGCTCACATTCTGCCAGGTTGTACCCATTGCGCTGCATTTCTTGATCCAGTTGAGACTTAAGCGGAGGGCGCGAACAGCCTGCCAGCAGATTGTTATCAAAAATACCCCAGCAGCGCATGGGCACACCTTTCACTTGAGTCGGAAAATCCCAG
>JBDRQK010000234.1:0-3605 GCA_043826315.1 Chloroflexota bacterium | reverse complement strand
CTTAAAAGGCAAAAAGCCCTGACCATTGCAATAATAATCAGGGCTTTTGCAAGAATAATCTGGCGGCGTTCTACTCTCCCACACAGTCACCCATGCAGTACCATCGACGCTAAAGAGCTTAACTTCCGTGTTCGAGATGGGAACGGGTGTGACCTCTTTGCTAAAGCTACCAGATTAAATCGGTTGGATCCTGAACTCTTGATTGGTTACGCTTGCTTGTTCAAAAAATCCTTTATTTTAATCAGTTGTAATAAATATATTAATATGTTCACAGTAAAGCGTTCAAACTTATTGAGAAAAAAAGTGGCTAAGCCTCACGACCTATTAGTACTGGTTAGCTGAACACATTACTGTGCTTACACACCCAGCCTATCAACCTTGTAGTCTTCAAGGGGTCTTTAGTCTATAAATAGATGGGATATCTTATCTTGAAGTTGGCTTCCCGCTTAGATGCTTTCAGCGGTTATCCATACCCAACTTAGCTACTCAGCAATGCCGCTGGCGCGACAACAGGAACACCATTGGTTGGTCCAATCCGGTCCTCTCGTACTAGGATCAGATCTCCTCAAATATCCTGCGCCCACGAAAGATAGGGACCAAACTGTCTCACGACGCCAAAACATAAAATCGGGCAACCCAGCTCACGTACCACTTTAATTGGCGAACAGCCAAACCCTTGGGACCTGCTCCAGCCCCAGGATGTGATGAGCCGACATCGAAGTGCCAAAATAGTTTTGTCAATGTGAACTAACAGGGAAAGTCTGGGGTGCTCATTGTCCCAAAAAACGAACCTTGTAGATCAAATAGTCCTCACCTTTATTTATCCCAGTTTAATCTTGTCAAAACTTCGGAAATTTCATGAAGCGTGCAAATAATATTATGAATAACTTTTAGCGGTTACCCATTGGATAACTTTCCTTGAGGCCATCAAATTTACCATTTGCTCAAAAGAATAGTGTTTTTCTCTTCAGCATCCAGGACCTTTGAACAGGATTCCCAGGCCACTTCATTGATCTGGTTATATTTTTCATCAAAGGGGTGTTTGGGTTTCACTGAATCGATCAGTTTTTTGGCTTTTTCAACTTCGCCGTTGGCAACATCAATCCAGACATCCTCCAGGATATCCGGTATCTGGCCGAAAAGGGAAAATATATCTGCCAGCCGATTTGACAGCAGCTCATGGACCCGGTCTTCCACAGACCCGCGATACCGCATATTATAGACATATACGATATCCTGTATCTGGCCGATTCGTTGAATCCGGCCCTTTCTCTGCTCAAGACGTGTGGGGTTCCAGGGTAAGTCCAGGTTTATCAAAGTTCCCAGCTTTTGAAGGTTCAATCCCTCGCTTGCCGCATCTGTTCCCAGAAGCAGACGGATTTCTCCTCTGCCGACCTCAAGCTTTATCTGATTCCTTTGAATTTTCTGATATTTCCCGGCTTTCATAATGCCGGAATTGCTCCCTCCGGCATATATGCCAATGGGTTCATCCGGTAATTCATTGGAGATCTGATTGGCCAGCCACCAGATGGAATCAAAGTATTGTGAGAAAACAATACAGCCTTTTTTCATCCAGCTTTTAATCAGCAGATACTCCATCACTTTCTGGTATTTGGGGTCCCGCTCCTGGTTGTTTTCAAGCGCTTTCAAACATCGTTCCAGGGCAGATCGTTCTTCTCCCGTCAGTTCTTTCATAACTGAATTATCAACTGTTTCTGCCTGCCCGTCATCATCGTTTTCATCAGGAGAACTCTGGAATGATTCCGGAGAATTGCCCCATTCGTTCAACATCTTTTCCGTTGTATTCCGCCCGGCATAAATCGTACTGCCGATACGTCTCAATAATAGCGTTTTAAGGAATCCAGCTCCTTTGACCCTTTGCCCCAGGAGAAAACAAAACCGCTCGGCAGCAGCGTATGCATCCTGCAAATAAGGCGGCAGGGGGAGGGAGTCCGCTGTGTTTTCGCCAGATAATTCAACTCTCACAGGTTTGAGATACGGTTCTCCTGTTGACGGATCAATGGTATTTTCAAGAAAATCTCTTGTTCTTCTGACAATATGCCGGATAAAGGGGTTGTGCCTCTGGCCGAAATCCGGAATTAAGCTTCTGAGTCTGGTAATTTCCGTGGCTCTCAAATAATCCAGGCTGTCCCCTTCAGCAACAGGGTCAGAATCCTTGAGGCCCAATTTTCTCCTTAAATTTCTGAACTCATGCCCCTCTGAGGCTGGCGGCATTGGATTTCTCATCCATCTCCAGGCTTCCCCCAGCTCCTCCGGAATCATGGATTCTCCTGTGACAACCGGCAGAACTTTTTGCGGTTTCTGCCATTCCGACCACTCTGTACCCAGAACCATATCATTGCCGGTGGCCAATATTTTTAAAAGATCCCATGCTTCAATCAAATGGATCTGAACCGGGGTCGCCGTTGCCAGGAGCATGCTTTTTGTCCTGGGACTGATTTCCCACAAAAACCGCATCAGATTATTGGGATCAGCTTTTTCATATACACTCTGATCATTGATTTTTTTTCGTCTTGCCCTGTGGGCCTCATCAATAACAATGCATTCAAAGGTCAATGTTTTCAGGTGGTCAACTATTTCAGAACCGGCCGTAATTAATCCCTGGGATATGATACCGATCCTGCGGGGGCATTTTTTGACTGACTCCATTCCTTTGGACGGGTGGATAATGGACTGTTCATCTATCCAGTCTCTGCCGTCCCAGATGGCACACGGAATTCCAAGCAGGCTGTATAATTCATCCTGCCATTGGGCGAGCAGCGATTTGGGCGCAATCACAAGCACGGGTTTGCTTCCGTAAAGGGCCATCAGCATGGCGCTGAGGGCAAGCTGCACGGTTTTTCCAAGGCCCACCTGATCTGCCAGGACAAACCTTGCCCCTCCGTTTTTATGGGCATCGTAGGCCAGTTTAATAAAATATCTCTGGTGGGGCCAGAGGCCATACTCCCGCCGGTAAACAGGGGTTTCAATCACACCGGAAGCAGGGTCCTGTTCAGGGTCCTGTTTCCAGTCGTCTATGGTAATCCGGCTTCGATGAGCCAGGCGTTTGATATCGCTGACGACAAAATCACTTAAGGGTATGGCCAGGTGATGAAACCACAAGGCATCAAATTCAGCCTGAATCCAGGTTACAGCTTCCGGGGAATCATCTTCCCAAACCAGTTCATAGTTCAGTTTCCAGGCAGAAAGGCTCTCATTGGCGCTTCCCATAAAAGCGGTCATTTTGCTGTCTTTATATTTGATTACACCGGCTTTTCCGTGCACCAGTCCAAAGGCTTCGTCAGGGAGAACCCGGATCTCGATTTTCCCTGACGCAATAAATTCATATAATCTTTGAAACCGGTTTTTGGACAGATCTCCCAATTGTTCGGGCTGACTGTGACACCAGGATTTTCTTAAGGCCTGCTGGGCAGCCTTTGCTGTTTCAGCATCTTTAGGATGAATATCAGAATTGCAGACAACCCTTACTTTACCGATCATGGATTCAATCTGCTCACCTGCGACTTCAAGCATGGACGAACTGAAATACCCTGCAATACGGTCGTATGAGACTGCATCAGCCAATCGTTTGTTTATAAATGAGG
>JBDRQK010000233.1:0-7940 GCA_043826315.1 Chloroflexota bacterium | reverse complement strand
TTTCACTGCCGGCGAAGTGGATATTTTATTATGTACATCCATTATTGAGTCAGGTTTGGATATTCCCAACGCTAATACTTTGATCGTGGATCGCGGTGATACTTTTGGCCTTGCACAGCTTTACCAGTTACGCGGCAGAGTAGGCCGGGGTGCAGTCAGGGCTTATGCATATTTCTTCAGGCATCGCAAAAAAGCCCCTACGATCGAGGGACAGGAAAGATTAGATGTGATCGCTGAAAATACACAGCTTGGGTCCGGGTATTCCATTGCAATGCGTGACCTTGAAATGCGGGGAGCAGGTGAATTGTTGGGGAATCGCCAGCATGGTTATATTGCATCGATCGGTTTCCACCTGTATACCCGCCTTTTGGCAGCTGCTGTACGATCACAACGTTGCAACCGTGGTATGACTGTCAGTACCGAAGAAACAAATATTCTCAAAGAAGTTGGTTCACCCATCAACGTTGATCTGCCTCTGGCCACTGGAATCCCTTCAAGCTATATCCCCGACCAATCCTTGCGCCTGCGATTGTATCGCAGGCTTGCCAGCATCAGCGACGAATTCTCATTGGATGCTCTGGTTGCCGAGTTTGGTGATCGATTTGGTGATCCCCCTGAAATGGTCTTGAATCTTTTTTATCAAATGAAGATCAAATTGATGGCCGAACAGGCTGGTTTGAGCTCGATAAGCTTTGATTCTGGTCAAATTGTTTTAAGATACCCACCAATACAAAATGGGATCGATCAAGACGGAAATGGAAAAGTTAAGCCCCTTTTGAAGGATGTAGGTCCAGGTGTGCGCACAGGAAAAAACGCATACTGGTTGGCGTTCGGGAAAGAAAAAGACTGGCAGGAAAAATTGCTGGGGACATTAATTGCGATAAAAAAATGATTCAAACCTCAGTTTTCCCTGAACCGTAATCTTTCAAAGTACAATATTGTTTCTTGAATTCATCAAGTCAATAAACAGAAACCAGAAAAAATTTTTTATTTTTTCAATCAATCCGGTATCCCATGAAAAAATTTTAGAGATGAACTTTATGAGATGATATTTCAGGAGATCCAAATGACCAAAAAATCCATCCCATTTCTACATACTTTTTACAGTAGACTTCCAGGAAGTTATAGAAAAACCATTCTTCTTGTGATCTTCATTCTTGCTGTACTGGTAAATTTGAGTGCTTGTAATCTTCCCAACCAAACATCTCCCTCACCCTCAGACGATCTTATGGCAAGCATTGTGGCTTCCACCCTTCAGGCATTGACCGGGACAATTGAATTTTCAGGTACAGAGTTGGGTGAACCGACAGCTACAGGTATGTCCCAGGTGGCGAGTCAAACGCCTGGTGATCAAACTCCCACGCTGACCCCAACTTCTTCAAAAGGGAAGGTAACTGGCTTGGTATGCTATCTGGATGTAACTTCCACAGATTTGGTTGTTTATTTTCAAAATACAACCAGTAACCAGGTCAGTGAAGTACCGGTTACTGTAAGCAATTATCAGGTTCCCTATACCACCGAGTTGGAACCGGGGACATACAAAGCCTATGCATGGACATCGGATTTTTCCATCGGTGGAACATATTCAGTCTGCGGAACAGATCCCGCTTGCAAGGATGCAACTCCCAAACCTTTCACCATAGATGCCGGTCAAACGATCGAAAATATCGACCTATGTGATTGGTCACATGGACCATTCGATGTTCCCTATCCTCCTGGATTTCAACCAGAGGAAAAATTTGGGATCATTTCTGGTGGGATCTTTGGCTATCCCTATGGTGGTTTACCCCAACTTACCATCGTGGCATTCAATAACGAGACAGGTTATTGGTTTTGGATCGGGACTGTAGAAGGACAAAGCTATTTCACCTTGACGGATCTACCGTCAGGTACTTACCAGGTGGTGGCTTACGACAGCAGCGGTCACGCCGGTGGCACCAGTGTGGATGTTGTTGTAAAAGGAGGCCAAACTTCCAATGCTGATCTTGATAATTGGTCGGGTTCTTTTCCTCCAAATCCATTGGAATAACGTCAATCAAAGAAAAGTTGTACCCTTTAATTGTTCTGCAGATGAGAGTCTCCATTACTTCCAAAGGAGATTCCACCTGGATTCTCACTTTTCCTGTTTATATAATCTCCTGGTAATGAATTTGGAAAATTAAGGTAAAATAGAACTAACGTTCTCAAAGTCCACAGTTAAATCATCTATCAGATCTTCCCTTGGACTGGAAAATCAAATCAGTTTCTTCTAGAGAAGCGAATTTTTGAAAGGCTGTCTATTTATGGATTTCAAACTTCATGCCCCTTTTATTCCAACAGGTGATCAACCGGAAGCAATTCGTCAGCTTGTGGATGGTATCGAAAAAGGTTATAAACACCAGGTGTTGTTGGGGGCAACCGGCACGGGTAAGACATTCACGATAGCATCCCTGATCGAAAAAGTACAAAAACCCGCCATTATCATGGCTCACAACAAGACCCTGGCTGCCCAGCTATATGCAGAATTCAGAGATTTCTTCCCGGAGAATGCGGTCGAATATTTCGTCTCTTATTATGATTATTACCAGCCGGAAGCTTATGTACCACGTCGTGACCTGTATATTGAAAAAGAGACCGATATCAATGTGGAAATTGAGCGTTTGCGGCTTGCCGCCACAGCCTCGCTCATTTCCCGCAAGGATGTGATCATCGTTGCTTCAGTTTCATGTATTTATGGTTTGGGTAATCCGGAAGAATTCGGAAAAGGCATGGTCCAGATGCGTGTTGGGCAGATCCAACGTCGAAATGCCCTCATACGCCATTTGATCGAAGGGCGCTATGAGAGAAATGACTTCGAACTTCGCCCCGGTGTTTTCAGAGTACGCGGAGATACACTGGAGATCGTTCCTGCTTATCAAGAAAAACGTGGTTATCGTATTACTTTTTTTGGCGATGAAGTCGAACGCATTTTGGACTTTAACCCCCTGACAGGTGAGATCTATTCAGAACCGGAAGAAATATCGATCTACCCGGCCAAGCAATTCATCGCTCCCGAATATAAAGTAAAGGAAGCCATAATTGATATTGAAAATGAATTGGAAGAACGCATAAAGTTCTTTAAATCTCAGGAAAAATACCTCGAAGCTCAACGCATTGAACAACGTACTCGCTATGACCTTGAAATGCTGCGTGAGGTGGGTAGCTGCGCAGGTATTGAAAATTATTCCAGGCCGCTCGATCGTCGTGAACCAGGTACTGCGCCCTGGACTTTGATCGATTATTTCCCATCAGATTACCTTCTCATTATGGACGAAAGCCACATGACAGTCCCTCAGGTGCGTGGCATGTATCATGGCGATCGCACCAGGAAGGGCACACTGGTCGAATATGGTTTCCGCCTGCCATCTGCCATGGATAACCGGCCGCTTAAATTTGACGAATTCGAAGCTCACATGGGTTCGGTCATTTATACAACCGCCACCCCCGGACCTTATGAAATGGGCCGCGCTGACCAGGTCGTGGAGCAGATCATACGTCCCACCGGCTTGGTGGATCCGCAAGTTGAGGTTCGTCCTACCAGGGGTCAGGTCGATGACCTGGTAAAAGAGATCCGCGCTCGTGTCGAATTGGGTCAGCGCGTATTGGTGACCACCTTGACCAAGCGTATGTCAGAAGACCTGGCAGATTATTTGATGGAGTTGGGTCTCAAGGTCCATTACCTGCATTCCGATGTGGTTACATTGGAACGCATCGGAATTTTGCGGGATTTGCGCCTGGGTGTATTTGATGTCATCGTTGGTATCAACCTCTTGCGTGAAGGTCTGGATCTACCGGAAGTTTCTCTTGTAGCCATCCTGGATGCGGACAAGGAAGGGTTTTTACGTTCCACAACTGCACTCATTCAAACCATTGGTCGGGCTGCCCGGCATGTCACCGGAAGTGTCATCATGTATGCGGACCACATCACGGATTCGATGAAGCGCGCCATTGATGAGACAGATCGACGCCGTAAGAAGCAGGAGGATTTCAATCAGACGCATGGTATTGTACCGGTCGGCATCATGAAAGCTGTCCGAGATCTCACGGAAGAGATTAGTTCTCAGCGCGTCGGTGAGGAAAAAGGCGAATACAAACTTAAGCAGGGGTCGGACAGTTTCTCAAAACAGGAACTCAAACGCATCATCGCCGAATTGGATAAACAGATGAAGGAGGCTGCAAAAAATCTTGAATTTGAGAAAGCTGCCATGTTGCGCGACCAGGTCTTTGAAATGCGCGGCATTTTGGCGGAAGAATCCAATTTGCCTCCCTGGCAGAAGATCAAACTAATGGCTGGAGAGGAATAATTCAAGCCAAATATTGATTTATTCTCCTATTGTCTGTTGGTAAAAATATCAAAACAAGAGTGTCCTGCAATAAAAAAGAAGACACGAACCAGGTCTCAAATAGGCTCGTGTCTCTTCTTTTCTGTTTGTAATTATTGCGTTAGTTCAATGATCGCCGGATTATTGACGTTTAATTGATCATTCGCGTTGTAAGTGATGTCCACATTGGCATTACCATTGGAAGACACTCGGAACCCGATCAATTGGGAACGGTCAGCAAGTCCATCTCCATTTCCACGCCAGTCAATACAGGCTGATGGCATGAAGATAGTGCCAACAATAGGTGTACTTCCATTACCTCTGATCTCAAAGGATTGAGAACAAGTTGGTGGTGAATCATAAGAAGATGGAGTAATATTGGAGAACATCAGCACACCTTTATAAATCCCTGTTGTAGGCGCTTGTACAGAAAAGGCTCCACCTCCATTGAATTTGATGGAAAAGTTATCGTCATTGACAAAAAAAGTGACTTCCGAACCTGTTACTGTATCGTGGATGTTGCCTGCGTTTGCCGATGTAATGCAATACAACCCTGGGGAAAATGGGTAGTCATCAAGTGAGAAGGATCCCGGCAAAGTGCTTCCCAAACCTTCATGACCGGATTGTTCGTGGATAGTATTATCCGCACCTTTGTAAGCGGTACCGGAGCAAGGTGGGATCGGAGGCAGCAGTGGGATGATATCATCCGGAAATGCGAATTTCAGATCTGCGTTTCCACCTGAACCACCACAGGGAAACCCTGAAACCGTGCCTACCGCAGTCACACAATCTCCGTCCGGGAAGGTGACATTGCTGTGCTTGTCCAGGGCGTTGTTGTTGGCAAATATACCGCCGCCTTTGATAGTCCAATGTTGCGCATTGGATTGGGCTTGAAAACTGGTTCCATTGGGATCCAGTCCTACCACAGCATTCCCGAAGAACAGGGGTCCTCTCGTACTTGTTTTTGCCCTGGCAACAGCCTCAACACAGCTCTGGGTTTGGGTTATCCCGACGACCTGCGCAAAGAAAGTTGTCACAGAATTGTTGATGATCACCTGGATATATTCATTATTCCCAACATATGGACCAACCACTCCATTACAACCAGCCACCGGCGGGTTATGGACACCAACCGTGTTGGTGGTGCCATCGTTGTTGAAGTTATTTAAAGCAGCCAGGTTTAACGCAGCTGCATTAAAATCGATCCCATCTCCATCACTGCTTGGGAAATCCTGGATCTTTTCAAGTGCACCTGCCAGGGCAGAGGTATCGGCTGCATTTTGAGCATTGCGGCGCTCAGAAAATGCATTACCCCCATCGATCGCCAGGGCGGTGATCGCCACCAGGGCTACAATTCCCAGGGCGATCAGCACGAGTGCCTGGCCTTTTTGTGGTTTGTCGGTCCTGATCATATCAGTCTCCTTACGATTGGATAATTATTTAGTTAATTCAATTTGAGGTGGCGACTGTAGACTTGTCGAGGCATCATACGAAATTTCAAAAACTCCCGCACCTGTAAGTTTTACAGTCCGTCCGATCACAGAACTGTTAAATGCCTGCCCATCCACGGTGCCGTTGAGCGTGATCTCTGAAGATGGTGCCAGGATCGTACCGGTAAGATCCATTAGAGCTGTACCATTGATATTGACTGCTTTATCATTGCTTGGGATTAGGTAGAATAAGGTATTTTTCATGGGTCCGGAAACTGGAGCTGTTAATCTTATACTGTCATTTCCAGACCAGGCGATACCGAAATTTAACAGTACAAATGCAACGCCATCTCCTTCAAAATTAGCCTCCTGGAATCTGCCTTCTAGGCAATAAACACCCGGGCTTAAAACCGTTCCATCAGCAGGTTTAAAATCACCCGTGATCGTGTAATCGCATTCATATTGAGGTAGCAAAGGATGGTCCACGGGCAATGGAGGGCAGGGGGTTTGTTGGGGAAGATTACAGGTATACGGATAACCTGCCGGTAAAGCGCTATTACATAAATGGACACCATCTCCGACCATGTTCGCTTTATAACCCGATTGTAAGACCAGGTTCTCAGGTTTTTGGATATAAATGGGTTGTTCGTGATCGGAGTTGGAAAATAAACCGCCTCCGAGAACGGTGATGGCTGAAGCTCCGCTGGCACTGATCGCCCATTTGGCATGACAATCCATTGCGACCACCGCGGCTCCATTAAAGGGGGATTGCGTGGGTTTGGCATGCGCTATGGCCTCAACGCAGCTATGTGTCTGCGTGATTCCTACCACGGTCGCAAAAAACGTATCCACATCCTGTTCAATCATAACCTGGACATACTGGATATTTCCAAAGTATGGGCTGCTGGTTTCACCTTTGCAATCTGCTTGGGGAGGATTGTTGATCGTGACAATAAGGTTGGGATCGGTGCTGTCATATCCATTCGAGAGTGCCAAATTGCTTGCAGCTGCATGCCAATTCATCCCATCCCCATCGTCACCAAGAAAATCCTGGATCAATTCAAGCGCACCAGCCAGGGCTGCTGTATCGGCTGCGTTTTGTGCCTGGCGGCGTTCCGAGAAGGCATTTCCGCCGTCTATCGCCAGGGCAGTGATCGCTACCAGGGCGACGATTCCCAGGGCGATCAGCACGAGCGCCTGCCCTTTTTGTTGTTTATTTGAAATGATCATTTTACCTCTTATGGGCAAGTTGGCGAAAGGATCGTATTTGCCACGCTTGCATGGATCGGGATGGTATCGCTGCCCAGGATCGCTCCAATGAATGGCATGCTCAGATCATAATCATAACGGACAGTGACAATAACCTGGTCACTCGTGCAGTGGTTGCTTGATCCACTGAAGGTGACACAAATACCGTTTGGGCTGGTTGGACTGCAATCCTCCACAAAAGTTGCGAAATTGACAGGTGTTGTCGATGATTGTTGCACCCGGGTGATGATCGGAGTAACTGATAAGGGATCTGTGGGCAAAGAGCGGTAGATCGAACCATAAACCGCACCTTCCTGGGCGGCATCCCGCAACGCAATGTAATCAAAAAAAGCACTTCCCAGGTCAAAGGCTCCTGCCAGCAGGGTGATAACGATGGTCACCGTCAGAGCCAATTCAACCAGGCTCTGACCTTTGCTATTTTTCTTCGAGATAAAATTCTTGAAAATCACCAATTGATTCATCCTGAATTATTAAATTTATGGCACTTGCAGGATCAGGTTGGGAGGAGCAGATAGACAATCTCCCTTTCGAAAACTAATGGTAACGATGGGGTCAGGATAATAGGTACCGGAATTATTCTTATAAGTGAAGGTCAGTGATAAAACTGAAGGGGTGGTTGAGATCTGCCACCCGGGTGTGGACGGGTTTGTTAAAACTTTTGGCGTTGAGTAGGTTGAACCATTAAAAATTGTCAAACCTCCAAACGTTACATTATCAAGAGTCAATTTTCGATTTGAATTTTGATAATAACGATTCCAGGCGACATTAATACTGGCTATCTGGATGGAGATAGCGTTTGGATTTGTAATTGTCCACTGCACAGTTTTTGTTTGTCCAATCCCAATTGAAAAGGGATTTGGATCGGAAGTGCTTCTGGTAAGAGCGTTGCATGTTCCCTCGG
>JBDRQK010000232.1:0-6308 GCA_043826315.1 Chloroflexota bacterium | reverse complement strand
TTTAAAATCCGTTTCTTTGCAAAAGATTTTTCCATAATCGCAACCATAAAAGCTGGTCCTAGCAAAGTCAGGGCATCCGGTCGAATCCAGATACTAATTCCAATTAATATACCAATCCTAAAATACTGTGGGAAATCTTCGATCAACGAAAACAATACCAATAGAACCATTCCGGAAAATACAAGTGTTTCCATACCTGAGGCTGCCGCCCAAGTGAAATGCCATTCAAAAATTATCAATATTCCTATCCACGGAATTGCTTGCTGATAGGAAACAACCAACTTTCGGATTGTTCTCTCAACGAAGTATGCGATTCCCCACAAAACCAACATCTCCATCCCAAATGTCCAAATAAAATTCTGAATGTGAAAGAAATATCCTGCAGAAAGTATGGCAGTCCAAAAAGGTGACGTAGAACCTCCTGAAATTTCTCCTGGCAGGAATGCCCATTTTCCAGATTCAGCCAAGTTTCGTGCATAGGTTTGAAAAATCCAGGAGTCATCCAGGGGAAATCCAATTCGAAAATATAAATGGCTGACCAGAATATAAGTTAGAACAGAAACTATGGACAACGCGGCCAAAATTAATGCTGTTGAATCGATCCTTCCAGCTTTATGGTTGGATTTTAAAAACACGGGTACCATCCAATTCGCCAAGATAATTGAATTCCGGGTATTGATCTGGATTATTGTACAAACCATTCAACCCTTCCGGAATGCCATCTTCTTCCAATATCAAATAGTTTGCGCCAAACTTACGGGAAACCATTAGAGAGACTTGTTCATCGCCATCTGGAACAGCAATTGCATCCATACCTGTTGCCAAATAAAACCCGGGTGGATTTGCAACGATCACTATAGGATTGTTTTGGGATTGTGAGTCGATCAAGATTACTACTTTCTTATATAAATCATATTCGCTGCTCCAAATATTTCCTTGGTTTGGGTTATACAATTTTCCGATGACAACATAACTTGTAAATAAAACGGACAACCCTACAATAGCCCAGAGGAATATTCGCGCCGCTTCTTCAATTTTCCATTTTCTTTTCTTGCCCACCCATTCGACTAAAGCAACCAACCCCATGGGTGCTAAAGACCACCAGATTGGTTGTAAAGCAGCACCTGAATGAAAAAATCCACCTCGCGCACCTGCAAATGGGAACACAATACTCATCATGAAAATGGTGCCTACCCAGGTGATAACCGCGATGATAATTCGAAAATCTTTCCTCAATTTCCATATACCAATAAGAACCAATGGAAATAGAAATACGCTCATCTGAGAAGCAAGTGTATTTTGCATGTTGATATTCAATGCCCACAGGCGAACTTTTAGCGCTTCAACCAACCCATGTGATAACCAAGATGCATATGTGAACGATCCTGGAGGATAAGCGAATAACTGATTGTAGTTTGTAAACCAGAACATATTTTCTCCCCCCGGTGCCAGAATTGATCCAAACACCAGCTTATTTCGAATTAACCACGCAATCATAATAAGAAAATATCCAAATAGACATAGAAATCCCATAATAGTCTTATTCAGATATTGGAGATTTGATGGTTTATTTGATGGTCGGAATAGAATTACCAGGAAAGAAATCAATAACCAGTAGATACCATCAGCCCTTGTCAGGTGCATTAGACCTGCGACAACACCCAAACCAAGACTCATCCAAAATCCTTGCCTTTGCGCAATCAAAAAGAAGACACCCCCAAGCATCATATAGATGCCAAATGTATCTGTTATTGGCACAAACGCGGAATAAAAACCTGCAAAAATTGCCAATAAACCTGAAATTAGTGCCAGATCTCTGCGTTTTGAGATCGAATAAGCCAGGGTCGAGGTAATGACTGGAATACTTGCTGCAATTATCAAAAATAATATCCGACCTGCAAACCAGGTATTTTGACCAGCAATCTTCATTCCAATTGCAGCTATTATGGATGCCAGTGGCATCCAATAAGAATGGGATGGATGAGGCAAACTGACTGGATTATCCATATAGTTCCACAAATAAGGAGCTGTAAAACCTTTCCCGGTTGCCAGTTGAATACCACCTGCAAAATAATAATCAGCATCCATATATCCTGGTGATTTCTGAAAATAAGCAATTCCTCCTGAAATGAGAAATCCCAGTGCTGCCAGTATGAGCAGACGCCGCCAGTTAAGCATATCAATCAAGCTCCCGATCAATTGTATCCATCCACGTCCGAGGAGGCCGTGTTGCCCACCATCGGATCCAATATAATCCCGCGATCAGGAGCAAGGAAGGACCAATAAAACTTATCATTCTAAATGCCGCAATATTGTTGAAATTATGCATTCCAAGTTCAATAACCCATCCGCATAACAAGAAAAATCCCAAGCAAAAGCCAACAAACACCTTTTTTTTCTTTCCACCCAATCTTTCTGAAATAACCTTTAATATGTAAGTCAGGGGTATCAACAAAACGATATTGTTAACTGCAACTGTGGGAAAACCCACCAATGGATATGCTGCCAGGGTTAATGACGCTATCCAGAGAAACCAACGGAAATCCTTGGTAAAGGCTGTCCGCCACTCCATGATTAGAGTTATTACAACTACAATTGATAACGCTGAAGCGGCTTTCATTCCGATCACCGGCCAAAGCTCTGATAAGATGCCAAAAGTTGATTGGTAGTTGATGAAAATATACTCAGACCTAAAAGACCGGATGAACGGAAAAAACCAATTGGGAAACAAACCAAATGATGTCAGAATTAAGAAACCCCAAGCCATCATGGCACCCAAAGCAAACCTTCGGCGGTGGTTGTGAATAGCCCACAAGAAAGTCATCATACATAAAATACCTGTAACAGATGGTTGAAAAAAAGCCAGCGCAAAAACACCCCCAGCTACTTCATCAATTCCTTTCTGCAGACAGATAAGCCCAACTAACAAGAGAAAGAAAATCAGGATCACCTGGTCATTTTCCAACAGTGGTAACATAGCCTGGGTACCGAAAACAGCCAATATGATAAATTCAGCTAAAATAAATTTTGGCAATTTCCACTCAAACAGGTGCAGGCATAAAAAAGCTGATCCTATTAACAGCAGCTCCAGTAACACCATCCATAACACCCTGGCTGTTGAGTAATCAATAATTAATGCTAGTGGAAAATAAAGGATTTCACTTGCAAAAGGTTGATTGAGTATGAGCGGATCCTGTCCGGTTTCGGCGAGTTTTCCATAAAACAATAGTTGTGTTCGTTGAGTTGCTGCTTCACCATAGGGATCACTCCCTATCTCCAAAAAAGTACGCATTCCCAACCAGGGTGTAAGGAATTTTTTTTCTACAGGATGATTTCGGATATAGAAAATATTACCTAACACCATGCCTGCCAGGATCGCAATTACGATTATTGCAGAGAATACTGTGCTCAGGATTTTAAATCGATTCGTCAAACATCCTCCTAGGGGTTGGAATTATTCTAATCGTATTATTATAGTGGGTCAATCGGCTGTGTTTTATGCTATAATTTAAATAATGATTGCTCAATCTTTACCATTAATTGTTGACGATAATAATTACAATAATCAACCCCCATTTGGTGGGCGATGTTTGTTTTGGTAATTATTCTCTGTTGAACAATCAATCGCCCAAAGCTGACTGCGGAGGGCGATTATTTTTATGGTCAACCATTCGATACCATCGTAGAATGAAAATAAACGGAGAGTATTATGTATAAATCACACACCTGTGGAGAAATCCGAGCATCACATTCCGGTCAGATCGTCACAATTGCAGGTTGGGTTAATCGTCGTCGAGACCATGGCGGAGTTGTGTTTATCGACTTGAGGGATCGTTTCGGTATGGTGCAAGTAGTATTTAATCCCGATCTTCCTCAGGAATTTGTAAATGTCATCTCGACTGTCCGCCTTGAATGGGTTCTGCAAATAACAGGAACTGTGAGAAAAAGACCCGAAGGTATGGTTAATTCCAAATTAGATACAGGTGAGATTGAAGTTATTGCCAAAAAAATAAAAGTTCTTAATCCCGCAAAACCTTTACCTTTTTTAATCAATGGTGATGAACAATTGGCTGATGAAAATACTCGACTGAAATATCGCTATTTGGATCTTAGGCGTGAAAAAATGAAATCCAATCTAATCCTTCGTCACAATTTAATCAAATTTATTCGTACTTATTTGGATAACAAAGGTTTTCTTGAAATCGAGACCCCCATTCTATTTAAAACAACTCCTGAAGGTGCTCGCGATTATCTCGTCCCATCACGGATACACCCAGGAGAATTTTATGCCCTGCCTCAATCTCCACAGCAATTGAAACAAATGCTCATGGTGGGTGGTATGGAACGCTATTTTCAAATTGCCCGCTGCTTTCGAGATGAAGATCAACGAGGAGATCGTCAGCCTGAATTTACTCAACTGGATATGGAAATGTCATTTGTTGAGAGAGATGATGTTATGTCTCTGGTTGAAGAAATGTTCACTAAAATGGTCGCTGAAGTGGTCCCACATAAACATTTACTGTCAAGCCCCTGGCCACGCTTCACATATGCTGATGCCATGGACAAATTCGGAAAAGATAATCCTGATATCCGGTTTGGGTTGGAATTAAAAGATATTAGTAACCTGGTCGCCGATTGCGGTTTTAGTGTTTTTGAGAATGCGATTGCCAAGGGTGGAAGTGTACGCGGGATCAATGCAACCGGATGTGGTGACTATACAAGAAAACAGATCGAAGAATTGACGTTATTTGTCCAAGAACTCGGAGCCAAAGGACTTGCTTACATGGCTCTCACCAGTCAAGGAGAGGTTCGTTCATCCTTCGCTAAATTCATATCAGAAGAATTAATTCAGACCATCCTTTCCAGAATGGAAGCAAAACAGGGAGATCTATTGCTCTTTGTAGCCGACAAATCTTCCCTGGTATTTGAAACCTTGGGGCGTCTCAGGGTGAAAATGGGAGATATTCTCGGTTTAAGAGACCCGGATGTCCTTGCATTTTGTTGGGTGATCGATTTCTCATTCGTAATGTGGAATGAAGAAGAAAACCGTTGGGATCCAAGTCATCACCTATTTACTTCTCCCTTACCGCAAGATCTACCATTATTGGATAAAGATCCCGGTAAGGCACGTGGTGCGCAATATGACCTGGTTTTGAATAATTACGAAGTTGGTGGTGGATCCATTAGAATTCACAGCAGAGTTCTCCAGGAAAAAGTTTTCAAACTAATAGGGCTTGATCCTGATGTTGCCCAAGAGCTATTTGGACACATGCTCGAGGCTTTTGAATATGGTACTCCACCCCATGGTGGAATTGCACCGGGTATAGACCGTATTTGTATGTTGCTCGCTGATGAACAGAATATCCGGGAAGTTATAGCTTTTCCAAAAAATCAAAATGCCCGCGATGTCATGGCATCCGCTCCATCTGCAGCTGATACCAAGCAGTTGAAAGATTTGCATATCAAAATTGACCTTGGATAATAACCCTCTGGACCTAAAAATGGATTTTTCCAATAAAGAATTTTCAAGCTTAATTGATATCAATGCTGTCCATTACATTGCCAACCTCATTCGACTAAAGATCGATGACAAAGAGGCAAGAGTTTTCAGTCATCAATTTTCTCAAATTATCGAATATTTTCAAAAATTAACTGAAATTGACACTGAGGATATACAACCAACCAATGAAAATTGGGCAATGAACAATATATTTCGAGATGATGTGATAAAACCCTCCATGTCGCGTGAAGAATTTTTGAATAACACACCTCATCATGATGGATATTTTGTAAGAGTTCCCCGGATATTTGACGATCGATGAAAAGCTTTTCAGGAATATTGGATTCGGATAATTCATGGAATTGAGCAATTTGAGCGTTCGAAAAGCTCATGAAATGCTAGTTAATAAACAAATCTCCAGTGTTGAATTAACTTCAGCAGTTCTGGCAAATATCCAGCTTTTGGATCCAAAAATTAAAGCCTACTTGACGGTAACTGAAACCCATGCTCTTGAACAGGCTCACCTGGCAGATATCCGGTTAAATGCAAAGGAAAATATCACACCTCTAACCGGGATCCCTTATGCGCTAAAAGATTGTTTGTCAACCCGCGGTATCCGCACCACCTGTGGCTCAAAGATTCTTGATGGTTACGTTCCTCAATTTAACGCAACAGTAGTAGAAAAATTGGATAAATCCGGAGCAGTACTTCTGGGAAAAAATAACATGGATGAATTTGGAATGGGTTCATCTTGCGAAAATTCTGCGTTTTTTAATACACATAATCCCTGGAAATTAGACAGGGTTCC
>JBDRQK010000231.1:0-19952 GCA_043826315.1 Chloroflexota bacterium | reverse complement strand
CCCGGTCCACGTGTAGCTGCAATGGCGTCCAGGTCTGAAAGGGTCATATGAGCTTCAGCCAGGGCTTTTTCTACTACAGGTACACCAGAAAGAAGGTGCTGACGGGAAGCGACTTCAGGAAAGATTCCTCCAAAGCGCGCGTGCATATCCATCTGAGAACTTACTGAGTTACTTAAAACTATATGACCATTTTCAACAATGGCTGCAGCGGTTTCATCGCAGGAACTTTCAATTGCCAGAATGCGCGCAGGGGAAAGACTCATAATTTGCCTAATTCTTCCACTTTTTCATGGGTATCACGAGGTCAAGGGGGTACTCTGCCAGAATTTCAAATTTTCCATCCGGACGAACCCAGAATGTATCTTCCAACCTGACTCCAAGATTTTCTTCCGGGTAATATAATCCAGGTTCAATCGTGGCGACCACGCCAACTGCCAGCCGATTTTCAGCATCAGCTGTGAGACCGGACCAAGGGCGTTCATGAAGATTTAAGCCAACACCATGTCCCAAGCTGTGTACATAGCCTTCCACAGGGGATTTATGGGTTTTTGGAGTTGGATGACCATTGGCTTCGAACATTTCACAGGTAAGGCGTTGGTAATCTTTGTAAGGTGCATTCAAATCGAGATTTTCCATGACTTTTAAATAAACGTCATAAACTTGTTGGTATAGGCGTTGTGCTTCTGGTGGGGCATATCCCAGACACCAGGTACGTGTAAAGTCATAGTGGTATCCACCACCGGATTCACATGGGAATATATCAAAAACAATTGTTTGCCCGAGTTTTACCAGGTCTTCCGGATTACCTGTTGAATGGGGAACACCGGAATCATGACCAATTGCGAAGATGGTGCCGTGTGGATTCTCGACCCCGGATTCTGCCAGCCATAAATTAATCTTGCTTTTTACATCTCTAATGGTTAAATTTGCGCCATCTTCACGTAGAAGTATCTCGTTCTCATCTACTGCAGAGTTTGATAGGAAATCAGCGACATGTCCAACAACTTTGGTGGTGATTATTCCCATCTGTCGGATACGTGCAACTTCTCTTTCCTCTTTGGTTTCCATGGCTCTCATAAATAATGAAGCATCCTGGCTTTCACCGACAAAATTAATTTCAGGCATTAATTTTTGTAACTGGTTGAAAAGAGCAAAAGAGGACCCAAATTCGGTTTTTCCATAAAGGCAAACGGTTCCTTGTGCCAATCCGAGTTCAGAGAGCATGTTTTGCATCCGTAATGCTCCAGCCTGGATGGGATCTCCTTTGGTCTTTTTAAGAAAGTCGTCTAAAGGATATTCGCTAAAGCAATGAATCTGTAAACCTGACTTAGCTGCTTCTTCACGTTCCATATCGTTACAGAAGAGAACAGGTTCTTTCTTATATTGCTTAATAAGAATGGAGTTATTAATATGTCCACCACCCGTCATGTAAAACATAGGAGGGTTATGCTGAGCATCACCAATTACTATAAGTGCTTCAAGATTTCTTTCATGCATTAGGGCATCAATGTCGGATTTCATTAGTAGAGTTTCTCCAGAAAAATCTTACGAATGTCAGATATTATGAAAACAAGAAATCGCTAGTTCTCCAGGGCTCTCCGTAATCCTTCCAGGAAGCTGCTATCGTTTTCAGGTAGGACAGTCCTTGCGTCCAACAGGATCCTGTCATTTTCAGTACGGGCGATAATGGGTGGTTTCATGGATCGCAATTTTGCCAGAAATTTATCTGGTTTTCCTACATCCAGGGCCAGAAGCCAGGTTGGAAGGGATTCTCCAGGCAGGCTCCCACCACCGATTGTTGAAAAACCTGGTATGACTTCTCCGTTACCGATTTTACTGACCCAGTGATTTGCCCTGTTCTTGATTTGCCCAGGAGAGGTTGCGATCATACACCAGATTGGGATCTCCCTTTCTGCTTCATCTAACAAGTAATGTAGTAATGTTGCCGTTAAAGCAGCCAGGCACATTTTATCTGCTCGAACAGCCCTGGCCAAGGGATGCTTCTTTAATTTTTGGATCAAATTGGCTTTACCAACAATTATTCCTGCCTGGGGTCCACCAACCAGCTTATCTCCTGAAAACAATACCAGATCAGCACCTGCGGTTAATGATTCCTGGACAGTGGGTTCGTGTGCCAGACCAAATCGTTCAGTATTTAATAATGCACCTGAACCAATGTCATCCAAAAGAGGGGAACCGGCATTATGTGCAGTCGCGGCGATGTCTTGTAAACCTGGTTCACTGGTGAAACCTATGATCTTGAAATTGGATTGATGTGCATGCAATACCATTGCCGCAGGTTCTGCTAAAGCCAGTTCATAGTCGTGTAAATGCACTTGATTTGTTGTCCCTATTTCAACCAATTTTGCACCGGATTGGTTCATGACTTCAGGAATGCGGAAACCGCCCCCAATTTCAACTAATTGAGATCGTGAAATGATCACACGTTTACGAGAAGCAAGGGCTGAGAGAGCTAACATAACTGCGGAAGCATTGTTGTTGACTACCAAGGCTGCCTCTGTCCCAAGAAGGATTTGGAGTATTTTCTCAGCGTGGATCAAGCGGGAACCACGTTTCCCGTTTGTAAGATCAAACTCGAGATTAGAATATCCATGCGCCACTTTTTCCATGGCTTGGATTGCTGCCATGCTAAGTGGGGCACGTCCCAGGTTAGTATGGAGTATTACTCCAGTGGCATTAATTACCGGTAGAAGAGTAGGTTGTGTGTAATTCTCCAGGAGGTTTTTTACTTTTTCGAGAATAGCTGTTCTTTCAGAAATAATTCCATCCGATTGAGACGCGAAATCTGTTCGAATTCTGCCCAATACTTCTCGAATTGCAGAAAGAGTCAGGGGTCGTCCGTACTTGGCAATTAATTGTTTCGCTAATCGAGTTTGTAAGAGTTCTTCGACCGATGGGAGCGAGCGCAGATCAGCCATCGAATCACCCCTCAGGTTGTAAAGGTATAACCTCGTCGTTTATGGATGGCAGCCAGCGGGAACGTTCGCGCAACCGGATGAGATATTCGATCATCACCAATCCAAGTCCCAATCCGACAATCGTCCAAATGCTGACCAAATCATCTAATTGAAGCCAAGCCAGAGTACTGCCATAGACACCCATCCAGATTGCCTGCCGCAGGATTATGGCCGGTGTGGCGTGTGGCTTGCTTGGAAAACGCACATTTAGATAATAAGTGATCGGGAGGGCAGTTGCTGTTAATGCAACGGTAAACAAGAGAAAAAATCCCCAGCGTTGCCAGACAGTTGGAAGAGTGAATAATATCAACCAGCCCACACCTCCCCAACCTATAACAAACATGAACAGATTGACGGGTAAGTAAGATTTGTAAGTTATGTTAGATAGATCTTCCATCTCCCTTATTATATCCTATCTGTGAAACATCTCCTGTATAATTCATGTTTACATTCAGAGAATTTCCACTTATTTTCGTGAGTGGAACCGAAATAAGGATATGTTGATCAAAAAAATTCATCCAATAGGATAAAATAAATTTATGGATCCAACTTTAATACCATTTTTTCGACCTAAAGGTGTCGTTGTTGTGGGAGCATCAAGTAAAGTAACCAAATTAGGGTATGGTGTTGCCCGCAACCTTGTCAATAGTGGTTTTAGAGGAGAAATAAATTTTGTCAGTCAGAAGGCTGGCAATCTATTTGGAAGACCAGTTTATACCAACCTTGCGGACGTTCCAGATCCAGTTGATTTAGCGGTATTAATAGTACCAGCTCCGGTTGTTTGTAAAGCGCTGGATGATTGTAAAAAACGCGGTATTCATGCAGCAATTGTTGTCTCCTCGGGATTCAAGGAAACGGGCGAGAAAGGAAGAAAACTGGAGGAAGAAATTTTGCGCATAGCCGTGGATGCAAATATTCGAATTCTTGGCCCTAACTGTATTGATTTATTGGATACTCATTTTCCATTGGATACTACCTTCCTGCCTCCTCCCATGCCTTCATCAGGAGATGTAGCCTTCATATCCCAATCGGGAGCAATATGTGCAGCCATTATCGACTGGGCAAGAGGGCAAGGATTTGGTTTTTCAAGATTGATCAGTTTAGGTAACCAGGTTGATGTTAATGAAATAGAAATGATATCTGCTGTGGTTGAAGATGAGTTCACGCGGGTGTTAACCTTATACATAGAAAGTATTGGTGATGGTCGGAAATTTGTTGAAGAGGCCATGCGGATATCCAAGCAAAAGCCACTAATAGCTTTAAAAGTTGGCCGATTCGCCAGTGGTCAACGGGCAGCAGCATCGCACACTGGTGCAATGGCAGGGCAGGATATTGCTTACCAAGCAGCTTTTAATAAGACCGGGATCTTTCGTGCATCAAGCAGTGAAGAAATGTTTGATTGGGCATCTGCACTGGCTTGCTGCCCTTTGCCAGCAGGGCGACGGATCGCCGTTTTGACAAACGCCGGGGGACCTGGGGTTATTGCAGCTGATGCCTTGGAGACCTACGGATTACTATTGGCAGATCTTCTGCCTGGAACGGTCAACCAGCTGATTGCATTATTACCCGATGCTGCCGGATTGAACAACCCGATAGATATGTTGGCTTCCGCATCGCCGCAAGTATATGCAGCTTGCTTACTTGCTCTTCTAGATGATCCCGGCGTGAACGGTGTTTTGGTTATCTTGCCTCCTCCACCCATGCATACAGCAGAAGATATCGCTGATGAATTGATCCCTATCATTCATGCTTCCAAAAAACCGGTAGTTATCGCACTGATGGGAGAACATTTGATCAAGGAAGCTTCTGCACACTTTAGGCGTGCCAGGGTGGCTGAGTACCGTTTCCCTGAAAGAGCAGCATCAGCTTTGTCAGTTCTGGCACGAAGGGCAGAATATCTACTTAAAACTGAAAACGAATTGGAAAGATTTCCGGATATGGATTTATTGCATGCGAGAGAACTACTCAAGAATTTACCAACAGGTTCCTGGCTGGATCAGGATTCTGCAGGATTATTGATGAAGATATATGGAATTCCAGTTCCTGAAGTCAGACTGGCGACCAGTGCCAGCAATGCAGTGCTCATTGCTGAGGAAGTTGGATTTCCTGTTGTTTTGAAAATTGCATCACCGGATATTCAGCATAAATCAGATATTGGTGGAATTTTATTGAATGTAAACTCATCCGAGGAAGTTAATACTGGGTATATAAAGATAATTGATTCAATTAAATCTGCAATACCTGGTGCAAGATTGGCAGGAATACATATCCAACATATGGTCCCAGACGGTCAGGATGTGATCATAGGTTGTGTTAGGGATGCCCAATTTGGTCCACTTCTTATGTTTGGGTCAGGTGGAATTGAGGTTGAAGGTCTAAGAGATGTTGCATTTTGCCTGACACCATTATTGGATAAGGATGCGGATTTCATTATCAATGAGACTTGGGCAGGTAGAAAATTAAACGGGTACCGAAATATTCCCCGGGTTGATGTAAGTGTAGTAATAGAAATTCTTCAAAGGCTTTCATTCCTGGTAAATGATATTCCTGAAATCAGTGAGGTTGAGATAAATCCACTCCGGGTTTTCAAATCAGGTGCAATAGCTTTGGATGTTCGGGTGAAACTTTAACCAGGTTTGATCAGTAATCAGCAGCATAGAAAAACCTTAAAATTTACTTAGTCATTTATGACCAATCTACCAGGGATAAAGTAGTCATAAATAACGCGCTACATACCAACGTTTTGATATTTCATAAGCATAGAGAAACCCATATAATTTTTTCTGATGATGAGAAAACAAATGTTCTCGGGTTGGAAATTTATGGTGCTTATCCTGGGATTTTGCCTGATCTTTGTAATCGTTTTTCAGGTCGGATTCACCAGTAAAAATATTATTCCTGGAATAATATTCTATTTGTCTTGTGCATTATTTGCAGGTCTCACTTCTCGGATCACGGGGGAACAGCACAATGAGATGAATATCAACATTAAAGAAAAAACCTTTTTAATGATGAACAGCCCTGCTTTTGCGTTGGATAGTGACAATAATATTATTGATCTTAATCCGTCTGCAGTAGAGATATTAAATATCTCCAAAGCAAAAATAGTTGGTCTTCCAATTCAGAAGATATTAAAAAACCTGTCATTGGATGTATTGGATGTAACATTTGGGCAAAACCAAACATTTGAGTTGATGGATAATGGTCGATTGTATCTGTGTAGAGGTGTGCAAGTACCAAATAAAGGCGATGTAAATGAAACGAAATTATTGCTTTTAGATGAGATAACAGACCAGGTATTAACAGAAAAGACTATAAAACTTCTTGAATCTGAGACTGGAAAATTAAGCCTGGAAAAGAAGATCTTCTTGGAATCCATCACTTTGTTCTCAGATATTAATAATTCGACACAGATCTTTAATAAATTAGCTGAAAAAATCCTTACTTTTCTTGATGTTACAAGCATACTCATTTTCTTATCAGACCCAACAAATTCTAACAACTTTAATCTGGTAGCAAAGGTATGTGGAGTAATTGCAGGAAAGAACGAGAAGTTGTCTGACACTAGTTTTATTAATCCACCTTCAGGAAATGTTTTGGAAATCACCCATTCTTTATTGGATTACCAAGTATTACATTCGGATGATGAAGGATTATCTGATGATCACAAGCAGGTATTTGAAACAAGCTCCTGTAAATCAGTTCTCCTGCTTCCGGTATTGCGAAAGGGGCAATGTGATCTATTTATTGAAATTCGTGAAAGCCGGAATTTCAGGGAATTTAATTCAGATAAAATCGACCTCTGTAAAAATTTAAGCCTGTTGGCAATTATCGCCAATGAAAATTATCTTCTCTCAAATAAATTAGGAGTTGCCATAGAAGAGCGAACTTTGGTGGAAGAACGCTCCCATTATCACACCAACCATGACCTTGTGACTGGTTTACCCAATCGTGCATTGCTATTGGATCGTTTGAGCCAAGCTCTTGGACGGTACAAAAGAGAAGAAAAAAACACCTATGCAATTTTACTTTTGGATCTGGATAAATTTAAAATCATCAATGACAGTTTGGGGCATCGAGCAGGTGATCAATTACTGGCGGCTGTTGCTCAAAGGATTATTGATGTTATGCGGGATGTGGATACTGTCGCCCGCATTGGAGGGGATGAGTTTGTTGTTTTATTGGAGGATGTCAAGGATATTAGTGAAGTGATCTATGCTGCAGAAAGGATCCAACAGAGCCTGGCAAAAGGTTTCATGCTCGGATCACATGAGGTTTTTACTTCAGCGAGTATTGGTATTTCGATGGGAAGAGTAACCTATGAGAATCCCGCTGATATTCTCAGGGATGCCGATGCATCCATGTATTGTGCAAAAGATTTCGGGGGAGGATGCTATGCAATTTATAACGATGATATGTTGTATCAAGCCAGGCAATTGTTATATATGTTAAATGATTTGAGAAAAGCTATCAAGAACAATGAATTTGAAGTTTTCTATCAACCAATAATTTCGTTTTCTTCCAACCGACCTATATGTTTTGAAGCGCTCATACGGTGGCATCATCCCGAGAAAGGTTTGATCAATCCAGATGATTTTATTCATATCGCTGAAGAACATGGGATGATTGCAGCAATTGGGGAATATGTTTTGAAGGAAGCCTGTAAACAATTAAAGGCTTGGCAGGATAAATTTCCACAAGATCCGCCATTATCTGTAAGTGTGAATATTTCTGCAAAACAATTGGAAGATGCAAGATTGATCGAGATAGTGAGAAATGTTTTAGAAGAGAATAAACCCGCTCCTGGATCATTAATCCTGGAAATTACCGAGTCCTCAATCATTCGAGAGACAGATTCAGCATTATTCATACTAACTCAACTTAAATCATTGGGCGTCAAGATTTATCTGGATGATTTTGGAATAGGTTATTCCTCCTTGAATATTTTGCATAAATTTCCGATTGATAATATTAAGCTTGATAAATTGTTTGTGGCTCGAATGGCAGATAATCAAAAGGATATCGAAATAGTCCGAACAATAGTGGAACTTGGTATCCAATTAGACAAGGAAGTAGTGGCAGAAGGAGTAGAATCTCTTGGTCAACGGCGATTATTACAGGATTTAAAATGCAATTTTGGTCAGGGTTTCTTATTTTCATTGCCGGTTAAATCTTTTCAGATCAATCGAATGCTTTCCAAAGGAATGCTGAATTACACATCCTAAAGTACTTGTTATGCAAAATTCAATCAAATGTGTCCATAGAAAAAGGTTGTTGGTGTGATATGAAACTATTAATTGATGTCAGTTATTACAATAATCTTTCACCTGCCCAATGGGATCTCTTAGCCCCAATTCTTGATGGAGTTATCATTCGTTTAAGTTATGGCCTTTCTCAAGATCAAATGGCACAAACACACATAGATACCGTCAAACGGCTTGGTTTGCCATATGCAGGTTATCATTGGGTGGACCCAACCAGGGATCTGTATAGTCAGATCAATTTCTATAAATTCATAGTGGAAAGATTTAAACCTGCATCAATGTTTAATGATTTTGAACAGTATTGGACAGATTGGGCAGCTTACATGCGCCAAGATCTGGCAACCGCATATGCAACTCGCTTCACAGCAGCCCAACTTAATAGCTACTATAGTAAATTTTACGAAGAGTCTAGGAAATTAGTTAATATCCCTGTCGGTAGTTATTCAGCGGATTGGTTCATCAGCAAGTATGCTCCGGATATGGGTAATTGGGTAACAAAGACAAATTACTGGGAAGCAAGGTATTTCCGTTATTATGATAGTACCTGGTGGATGGCAAAGAAAAAAGAACTTGGCAAAGATTTCGATATAAATAAAATATTGGAAATCGCAAAACAAGCCAAAATTATAAAAGGAATTGGGCGTCAATTTGAGAGTTATATTGAGGTTGACGGACTGAGCGAAAATATTGGATACCATCTTGATTGGAATGTTTTTTCAAATCAAGGCTTTTACCGAATGTTTGGGG
Source organism: Chloroflexota bacterium (assembly GCA_043826315.1). Lineage (GTDB taxonomy): Bacteria > Chloroflexota > Anaerolineae > Anaerolineales > Villigracilaceae > UBA12087. The sequence goes on along the minus strand of JBDRQK010000231.1, from coordinate 10,963 downwards.
TTGACCCAGAACCGAAACCAATTCCGCCAGAATCCGAGGTATATGTAGTTGTCTCTCAGAAGGTTGGCAATCAAGCATTACGATTGCGAGCTAAACCAAATACAAAATCAGGAGTATTGGCTGGAGAGATCGCTGGAACAAAATTGAAAGTTCTAGGATATAAGAAGTTGGCTATACCGAAAGTTGGAGTAATGGGTCGATGGCTGAAAGTCCTTGACCCTGAGGGGCGTGAAGGGTATGTAGCATCCGGGTTTGTAGAGCTTATTCCATCCGAACCACCTCCTCCAACGCCGCCACCTCCTCCTGAAGAATTGATTGTGGCTGTGTCCGAAGAAGTTGGTACATTGGGATTACGTTTACGAGCTCAACCAAATACTACATCAGCTACTTTGGCTGGAGAAGCCATGGGGACAAATTTAAAAGTACTTGAAGATATTGATGTTGCAAAATCGAAAATTGGTATTTATGATCAGTGGCTGAATGTTTCAGATCCAAATGATTTGGTTGGATATGTGGCAGCCTGGTATGTGGTGGAAGTTGAGCAAGAAGAACCCAAGTTAATTGTTGAAGAACTTTCAGAAATAATTGAACGTCCAGGAATGATCGAAAAAAATTATAAAGTAATCGATCCTGCCCTTTGGGTACGCGATAAACCAGATGGAAGTAAAACTGGCTATTTGTGGAAAGATGAGATTATTACAGTAACTGAGGTTGCTGATAAATGGGCTTATTTCGGCAAGGGATGGGTTAATATGACCTATCTGGTAGCGGTATAAGCAGAAGCAAATAGAGCGGGTTGTCCACCTGTATGCCAGAATAAAACCCGGTCGTTTCTATTAAAGAATCCTTTTTTAATCAGGTTCAAAAGCCCGCCAGCAGCTCGTCCAGTGTAAACAGGATCGAGCAAAAGTCCTTCATGCTCAGCAAAACAATTTATTGCATTCTTCTCCAGATCTGTAAATACGCCATAACCGGGAGTGCAGTAGTCATCGTTAACAAGTATTTCCTCAGACAGGAATTTGATGGGTTTGTTTTCAAGCGCGAAAGTGACTGAAGCCAGTTGAGCTATATGTGCTCGAAGTTTTTCTGCAGGTTCGTCAATGCTGATACCCAGTATATTCCCCTTAAAACCAGCCAAGCGAGCCCCACAGACGAGCCCTGCCTGGGTTCCACCAGAAGATGAAGCAACGATGATCCAATCCACGGGTATCTGTTGATCAATGAACTCATGCATTGCATTTACATAACCCATTGCACCAATCGGGTTTGATCCCCCATAAGGAACAAGGTAAGGGGCTAGGTTTGACACTATGAGTTTGTTAAAGGTCTTTTTCAAGACACGCTCGCGATCGAGTTTGTCCCCAACCCATATTATTTTCGCCCTAAAGAGTTCATCAAGCATTAAGTTAGCAGTAGAAATGGAGGGTTTTTCACCCACCAAAACAAGGATGCAATCCAATCCAAAGTGAGCGGCAGCAGCAGCCGTTTGACGACAGTGGTTGGATTGTGCTGCGCCGGTTGTAAGTAAGGTCTTCGCTCCCTTCGATAGGGCATCCGCCATAAGATATTCCAATTTGCGGGTCTTGTTACCACCAAAAGCCAGACCCGTCTGGTCATCACGTTTAACGAGTAATGTTGGGCTTTGAAGGAATCTTGTAAGACGGGGTAAATCTTCTACAGGTGTGGGTAAATGGGCAAATTTCAATCTAGCGATCATGTTAACAGTCCTATTGATTAATTTTCTAGAGATCTTTTTGTATTTATTTTTCCGTGTGAGCGCATAATATTTAATACCCATGGAAGGGTTCTTGTATAAACTTGATAATAAAAAGGATTTGTCGTGTAATCCCAAGCACCTAATGTGCGAATGACGGATGCTCCCAAACCGGTTTTGAAGCGAAACACTCCCCACAATGGATCTTTGTCATTGAACTTGTCAGGTGCTCCCCAGAGATCGTATTGCAAACAACCTTTTGCTTTAGCATATTTGATCGCCTCATATTGTAACAAGTAATTCGGCATTTTTTCGCGATGGACATCGCGTGACATTCCGTATAAGTAATAAGCCCGGGATGAAAATCCAAATAAGAACAAAGCTGCGATCGGTTCACGCTCCACTTCAGCAATCAAAGGTATTGCAAAAAGATTATATTTCGTGTCCTGTGAGTTCATAAATGTTTTCCATACCGTATGGTAGTAATCTTCCCCCCTGATTACGAAACCATCCCGAATGGAAGTTTCTGCATACATAGCATAAAGTAAAGGCAGATCATTCAATGTTCCTGGTCGGACTGATACACCTTTTCTGGATGCAAGATTAATGTTGTACCTGGTCTTTTGCTTAAAATTTAATTTAATCTCATCTTCTGAATGGGAAAGATCGATCATGGCGGTATTCTTATACTGTATCTGGTCACTCGAAAATTTCCATTTGCGAGATGAAAGTTCATCTGTAATGATCGACTTGATTGGATTATCTTTCTGATCATCAATTTCTGGTAACCCTGTTCCCAAGATTAGATCAGGATCCATTTTGATGAATATGGCGTGTTGATCCCTGGCATAATTTTCCAGGTCAATAAGAACCCTATGACGCAGCTCATTATTCATCCAGTCCATGATAGGGCCTTTAGGGATGTACAAAATACATAATCTGGCTGAAAAACCTTTAATTGGAATGATCCGTTTCAGGATCATTGCCGCAGCAACAATTCGTTTTCCATCGAATGAATTGGATCCGAGATCTTCCCAGATGAAAGGGTTTGGTTTCCAGCCGTATTGTGCTTTTACATCAGCCCATTCCCAGCATTGAAGGATATGCGGATTATGTAATGAAGAAACAAGCCGATTCCATTCTGATGGTGTATCTGTAAATCTTTTCATCAAGCTGAACCCCTGCCTGCCATTCGTCGTAGATAAATGGAATATAACCAAGGTATATAGACTTTATCGAGAGCTTGAGAAGATCGTTTTATTTCTCCTCCAAAACCACGTTTGAACCGATATACTCCCCACAGACCTGTAATGTGGCGAGTGAATTCTGTTTCGAGTACTTGCTCATTTTCATCTGGAATACCCCACAAATCGTATTCCAGACATCCTTGCTTCATAGCCCAGCGAATAGCCTCCCATTGCAGGAGATAAGCAGGCATACGATTCCTTTCACTTTCAGTGGATGCCCCGTAAACATACCAGGCTCTTTTCCCGTGAATAAACACCATAATGGAAGCAATGGGTTTATCTTCAAATTTTGCAACAAGTAATTCACACATCCCTGCCGGATGGAATAGATCATATACACATTGATAATAATCCTTTGAGTGGATACCAAATTTGTCCCTTCTACCGGTGGTGAGCATCATTTGATGAAAAGTTGTTATATCTTGCCATGGTTGAACCATCACATCCTTACGTGCAGCGAGCTTGATGTTATACCTGGTTTTCTGGTGCATTTTCTCAAGGAGGTTGGTCTCGTTATCAGCTATGTTTAAAATAATTGTGTTTGGAGGTTGGATATTGTATTTGCTGATCTTAAAATCGGGAAAATCACTCATCTGGATTGGTTGATCATTCTGAAAAATATCCAGTTCAACTTTTAAGAAAATAGCATGATGGTCCTTACATATTTGGTCAATTTCAGACCAAATGTCATCAAGGTTCTTACCAATTGGACCTTTGGGAATATAAGCTATTGTCAACCCAAAAGGTAATTTGCGGAAAAGAATTTGTACTCCTGCAGAACCATTGGAAATTCTAACTACATCCCACCCAAAGGCATTTTTTAATTCACCCCATTCACCAGTTTGCATAAAGTGCGCTTCTGGGTGGCTTAGAATGAAATGATCCCATTCATTTTTTTTAAGGACAGGCATTGAATTTCTCAGACCATTGATGTAAGATCGAGTGATGACATCACTCGCACATTTGCGCTTGGTATGGCTGAATCCAAGAGATCAAGAATTTCGGAGATATCTCCGGCTTGAGCAAGCGATTCTAATTTGTCAATTAAAGTTGATAGCGAAGTATCAATAAAATTCTCTTCCTCAGCCAAGCGAAAAACCTCTGGATGGGTGGTTGGTTGGTAATGAACACCTTCCTCCCATAGGTCTTCGCTGAGTTTTTCTCCCGGGCGTATACCCGTAAATGCAATTTCGATATCTTTTCCAGGTTCAAGTCCCGATAATCGAATTAGATCTTCAGCCAGATCAAGGATCCTAACCGGTTTACCCATATTTAATAAAAATACCTCACCACCGCTTCCCATGGCCGCAGATTGAAGCACGAGATGAACAGCTTCGGGAATGGTCATGAAATAGCGGGTCATTTCAGGGTGAGTTATTGTCACCGGACCACCCTTTGCAATCTGATTCTTAAACAAAGGGACTACACTTCCCCGACTACCCAATACATTACCAAAGCGTACAACCGAATATGCGTTTCCAGAACGCTTGGCTGCCTCCAAGACTATCATTTCTCCAATGCGTTTCGTTGCACCCATCACATTGATAGGGCGGATAGCTTTGTCGGTTGAGATCATAACAAGCCGTTCAACATTACTGGAAATGGCTGCTTCTACAACGTTTTTAGTACCAATGATATTATTGGTAATCGCATCTTCAATATTAGCTTCCATCAGGGGCACATGTTTATGGGCTGCTGTATGGAAAACCACCTGTGGTTTTAACGTTTGAAAAACACTTTCTATGCGAGGACGATCACGAATATCTGCAATAATCGGATTAATAGAGAGAGTATTGTGCTCGTTCATTAATTCGAGCAGTGTCTCAAAAATTGAGTTTTCACCATGACCAAGAAGAACCAACTCTGCAGGCTGCCAGAGGGCTATTTGGCGGCAAAGTTCTCGACCAATTGATCCACCCGCACCTGTTACAAGAATACGTTTATCACGTAAACTTGCGCCAACCAACCCAATATCCAATCTGACAGGTTGGCGACGCAATAAGTCGGTGATATCTACTTCTCGAAGTCTATTTACGCTGACATTCCCACCGATCAATTCAAATATTCCAGGCATGGTACGGAAGGCAACACCTTTCAACCGGCAAATATCCGAAACTTGTCGGACTACTTCACCTCCTGCGCTTGGGATGGCGATAATGACTTCGTCAATTCGTCGGCTATTTAATACCTTACTCAGGTCGTCCAAAGTTCCAACAACTCGAACTCCATAAACTTGTTGTTTTTGTTTCTCTTCAGCATCATCCAAATAACCAATAGGTATCAAATTAAGTTGTGGATTCTTCTTCATTTCTCGAACAACAAGCGCACCAGCATCTCCCGCACCGATGATAAGGACATTTTTGCCTGAACCGGATCGTATTACCTTGCTGACCGGTCCACGATTTTCAGAGATAAGACGTAAGGCAAACCGAAAACCTCCTATTACCATGATAGAGATCAACCAGTCAATGATCAATATGGATCTTGGTAAACCGGGTTTAATAAGACCTAATGAGTAAAAAAAGATTGTAATAACTGACAGAATACCGGATGCAATGGTAACTGTATAACCTATCAGGATAAGTTCTCTCGTACTGGCATAAGCCCATAATCTACGATATAAACCAAAAAAAGAATAAATGACAGGTTTGACCACTAGACTGATACCTATCATCCAATAAGCAACAGGCAAATAGAAAAAGAAAAAAGACCCTTCAAGTCTTAATGCAAAGGAGATGAAGATAGAAGCAATCGTAAGCAGTAAATCTCCAACCAACACATAGTATCGGTTATTGAATTTCAGTTTATTTTTTATTTGTTGCATGTACGCATCCATTCGACCGTTTGTGAAAGACCTTGATATATGCTTGTCTGTGATTGAAAACTTAGTTTTTCTTTTGCTAGTGCTGGATTTCCCACGGAACGGTAAATATCACCGGTACGAGGAGGAAGATATCGCGTGGAAATTACCTCAGGAAATAGTTCCTGTAAGATATCCACTAATTGTTGAATGCTGGTTTCAATACCAGAACAAATATTGAAGATATTCCCGGCAGCACCGGGAGTTTCAGCTGCCAATAAATTAGCACGAACAACATCTTGGACAAAGATTAGGTCACGGGTTTGGTTACCATCACCAAAAATGGTAATAACGTCGTTGGATAAAAAGCTGCGGATAAAATTTGGTATGGCTGCAGCATACTGAGAATCTGGTGCTTGCTGAGGGCCGAAGACATTGAAGTATCTTAAAACTACAACTTCAATTCCAAAAGAACGTGTGTACATATCAGCATAGATTTCGTTTATCACTTTGGAAGCTGCATAAGGGGAAATAGGTTGTGTTTTGTGATCCTCAGAAAGGGGAATCGCTTCTGATTCACCGTACACTGCTGCACTCGAGGCTAAAATAATACGTTCTACTCCTGCTTTGCGAGCTTCTTCAAGTAAATTCTCTGTTCCACCGACGTTAACATCATAGCATGTTTTAGGTTCAACCATGGATTGAGTAGCTGATACAAATGCGGCCTCGTGGAAAATAATGTCAATATTCTGCACTGCCCGGTATACAGCTGATGGATCTCGCAGATCCCCTTCAATAATTTCAAGATCTTTGAAAAATCCCTGAAGGTTTTCTTTTTTACCAGTTGAAAAATTATCCAGGACGCGCACCTGTTGATTATTTTGAAGCAAATATTGAACGATGTGTGAACCAATAAAACCAGCTCCACCGGTTACCAGGAACGATGCCATTTTATCTACCTCGAAAGTGAAGAACTTGCCCAACTGTACGCAATATGATGATCATATCCATAAATAAATTGCGATGCTTGAGATAATATAAGTCATATTCAAGCTTGATGGCCATTTCTTCAACTGTAGCATAATAACTGTAATTTACCTGAGCCCATCCAGTTATACCTGGTTTTACCTGTGACCGTGCTCGATAAAAGGGGATTTGTTTTTCAAATTCCATTATCCATTCAGGTCTTTCTGAGCGAGGGCCAACTAGGCTCATCTCTCCCTGTAATACATTCAGAAATTGAGGAAGCTCATCGATATGAGCTTTCCTTAAAATGTTTCCCACCCGGGTAATGCGATTGTCATTTTGCAATGTTATCTGAACTTTTCCATCCTTTTCAGCATCCTGATACATGGTGCGAAACTTCAGCATCTGGTATGGTTTCCCTCCTTTTCCAGAGCGAGTTTGCTTATAGGTGACTGGTAATCCACTATCAATAATGATTAATACGGCTATTAATGGAAAACTTACTAAAAAAATTATTACACCAAAAAATCCTCCAATAATATCTATCAAACGCTTACCTAGTTCATAGAATTTACTGACTCGAGCTTCATCCACGAAAGAACGGATGATCCAGTCAGCTTCAAGGTGCTGAATGGGGACACGTCCTAAGAGTTCTTCATATGTGGATGGCATTTGTGAGATCTCTAAACCCTGTTCCTGGGCATCCAGAATCGCTTGAAAAGTCTCTCCACTCATTTGCCCTGAAATTGCAATAACCATTTCAGAAATATCATGTTTGTTTATGTTGTACTGTAAATTTTCACTGGTACATAATACCGGAAGGTTTTCAATAAATTTGTCGGTCTTGGTTGGGTCATCATCGATAAATCCAACCAGAAAAAAAGGTTTCCGTTTCATGGCCTTGTAAGCCTGGGCCAATGTACTTCCCGTAATCCCTGCTCCCATGATCGCCACTCGACGTATTGCAGAAGGAGTTGTAAATATTTTAATATAGATCCAGCGCCACAATAAAGTCAGTATGGTGGCATTGATCAAAAATAACCCCACTCCGATACGTGGCAATGATCCATTTGGTGAGAGGAGATAAATGAGGGCATATAAAAAAATGCTTATAAGGCTCGTTGTGAAAATTCCCCGTAGTGTAGTATCCAAATTATTGGCATTGCGAACATCGTACAAGTCGATCATCAATAATAACCAGACTAATGGTAAAAGATAGAACCAAAATTGAACACGTTGTTTCAAAAAATCCATGGAGAAATTTAACCATTCATCAGGTCGAGTTCCCCAAGCATATAAAGCTAAAGAGACTGCCAGAAGCGCGATAAGAAAATCACCGATAATTAATATGGTTCGCTGTTCGCTGGGACGAAAACGCCATCGTGTTGATTTTCTCTGTTCAAGATTATTTACAGACATATTTATGCTCAAATTATAGAATCCAAAGTATTACCTGTAATAATACTCCATAATAATCCTAAGGCCCATGAAAAATGCATCGTTGATATTGCTGGTGGAATACCGAAAAACAATTTCCAATTCTTTTTCCGAAGAGATGTTTGAAAACCAACGACCAATAAAAATAGAAAATAGATCATTAATTCACCTGTCGGGATGATCCAAAGCTGGTGATTAAAAAAAGTTGTGGTTATTGTCAGGATCAGGCTGAAAAGAAACAATGGTGGTAATGCTTGCCTCCATCTTAAGGTTTTTGGGTACCTGCGTAACATTTTCCATTTCCAATATCCATAACGCCAATATTGTTTTGAAAGAGCAGACAATGTGGAACGCGCAAAATATTGCGAGCGAATTTTTGGGTCCAACCAAATTCTGCCACCAGACTGCAAGATGCGGGAATTAAACTCATAATCCTCATTGGTTAATAAGGTCTCATCAAAAAAACCAATCAGAGCCAACATTTCCCGTTTGAATGCTCCAAAAGGGACAGTCTCAACATAAGCGGATTTGGTGGCATGCCGATACAGTGCGTCACCAACAGCTAGAGGGAGAGCTGAGGCTGCGGCAATGGACTGAGCTATCCATGATTGGTTACCTGGCTGGATCTCCCATATACCTCCAACATTCTCTGCCAATCCGCTTTCGAGCGCATCCACGCACCTTTCAATATAGTCCGGATAAGGTTGAGAATGTGCATCAATTCGGATGATGATTTCTCCACGGGAGGCTTTGATGCCCCTATTAAGCCCGGAAGGAATGGTACGTTTGGGGTTATCAATGAGATGGATAGTCAGATCGGGATAAGTTAAAACGAAATCTTCTATTATGGAACGAGTGTTGTCAGTTGAAATTCCATCGGCAATAATGACTTCGATAAATTCCCGTGGATAGGTTTGTTCATATATGGCATTAAGCAAATTGAAAATTCGCCTTTGCTCGTTGTAACAGGGGATTATTATGGATACAAGTTGCATATTTTAGTTATGAAATAAAAAAATATTTCCTGGCTTTTTTATTGATCGATTTTATTTCTTCTCAAGAATTCAGAGATATAAGAGGAATTAATGTTCGTATCACATTTACGAACCACCCTCCCACAAATATTGAAAAAATTTCTTTAGGATTAGCTCAAATCTGTAAGTTGATGGCTTTTTCGTAAAGCTCTTTCTTCTCCTTCTTAATAATAGACATCTATTCTACCATTATGTGCCTGAACAATCTCAGATGCGCAAGTTACTAACATCCCTGGTGTGCTTAAGTGAGAATTCCCCGATACAGTGGATATTCTTTATCTGGTGATCTCGGTAGTGTTAAATTATATCGATATTCCACAGGGTTGCGGACCAGATATAAGATCAGAAATGCAATCATGATAAAGAAAATAAAATCGACCATCTTGGTAGAGGTACACCAAAGTTGGAAGTGGAATCAAGAGAACAATTATCAACATGTTTATAACAAACGCAGGTATCTTCCTCATTTCGCAAATTATTCGCAGTAGGATTTTCATCAGGTTGCGAAGAAGTATCAATTAAACGTGTGATAGACGAGAATGTATTGTTTACTAATTTGAATCTAATTTGCCTGTCATTGGCTATATCGCCAAATTGGATGTGAATTGCTCCAACCTTGGATACTTGCCCCGTGCATCTCATTATTGTTTTCATTCGAAGAACCAATTCATGTGGATTGAAAGTTTTTCAAGGAGCTATCAGTTTAAAATTTCTAGCTAAATAACTAATCTATCCATGTCCTGGGTGGTTACCAGTTAAACAGCGTTCGTTGCATTCTGGGTTTTTGTGGATTCCTCGAAACTGACTAATCTTGAAAGCATCAGATCCAGAAGAATGAGATCTTTCTTTAGCTGTGCAAATGTTAACAACACTGCCTCGCTGTTGCTCACCCTAAGAAGGAGAAAATGTGCTAAATGGATCTTAATAGGAATCCATCATAGGTGGTTAGTCATTGTCGATAGGATGAATAAAGAAGACATACATGTAGAGTGGTCAGGAATTATTGATTAGAGCTGTGGTTTCAATCTCGATCAGTGCACCTTTAGGTAAACCAGCAACAGCAACAGTTGAGCGAGCCGGTGGATCCTTTGTAAAGAATTCAGCATAGATCACATTCATTTTGGAAAAATCGGTCATATCCTGCAGAAAAACTGTTGTTTTCACAACAAATTCCAAACCAGATCCTGAAGCTTCCAATACATTTTTTAAATTTGTAAGAACCTGCCGGGTTTGACCTTCAATGCCACCAGCTACCATCTCGCCATTGGCTGGATCTATTCCAACTTGCCCGCTTGTAAAGACGAATGTATCTGTCTGGACAGCAACAGAATAAGGTCCTAAAGCAGCTGGGGCTTTATTTGTCTTAATAATAATCTTTTTCATGTTTTCTCCTTCATAATAACAATGAAAACCGTAAAGTTCTATTTAAGAGTAATTGATCATATAATATTGAATAAACGATTGTAAGCTAACTCGTCGCTTAGGTCAAATTCACGATCCCTTGTCGGCTACATCCTGTGCTTGCTTGACAATCTCTTCCAGTCCGTGTAAAATCACACCCGCTCGATTAATGACAAGAATGGAATCCGAAAAGCCTTAAAAATTTTTCGGATCAGAATAAATTTCTGCCGAGATAGCTCAGTTGGTAGAGCATGCGACTGAAAATCGCAGTGTCGTCAGTTCGATTCTGTCTCTCGGCACTCTCGTACTTGTACGAGGTTAGATTTGCGGGTGTAGTTCAGTGGTAGAACGTCTCCTTGCCAAG
>JBDRQK010000230.1:0-2447 GCA_043826315.1 Chloroflexota bacterium | reverse complement strand
TCATACCCATTTCGATCTCCCCATGTTCGGGACTGTTTCGTCAGATGATCATTATTCCGGACACAAAGCCGCTGCTTATGGGGGAACAACCACCGTTATAGATTTTGTTCCTATGGACTCTGGATCAACCGACAATATGCTTAAAAGATCTGTTGAGATCTGGAAGGAAAAAGCAGCGAAAGCTGCGATTGATTATTCATTCCACATGAATTTATCACGCTATGACGAAAAGATCGAAGCAGAAATCCCTGGATTGGTTGAGATGGGAATCACTACGTTAAAGGTTTTTACAGCTTATAATGATCGCTTGCGACTGAAGGATGGCAACATCTTTCGTGCGCTGCGAGTTGCCAAAGAGAATGGTATGTTGGTGATGGCGCATTGCGAAAACGGGGATGTCATAGATGTGCTTATCAACGAAGCGATGCTGGCAGGTCATAAATCTCCTGAATGGCATGGCTGCACTCGGCCTGCATGGGGAGCTGTCGGTGCCACACTGGGCATGGCCTCCTTGGCTGCACAAGCCGACGCTCCGGTATATATAGTTCACATGAATGCTGGCGGTGAAGTGGATATGTTGAATTATGCCCGCGAAAACGGTGTACAGGTAATGGGTGAAACTTGTCCACAGTATTTATTCTTCACAGAGTCTAATCTAACCCAGGCAGATGGTGCAAAATGGATTTGCTCACCTCCCCTGCGTACGTCACAGGATAATACCAGGCTTTGGGAAGGGTTGGTTGAAGGCACGCTGCAAACTATTGCCACAGACCATTGTCCATTTTTCTTTAATGGAAACAAACCCATCCTATATGAAGGTAAGGAAATCACCATTCCTGGAAAAGAATTGGGGTCAGGAAATTTCACACTCATCCCCAATGGTCTACCTGCAGTTGGGGATCGTCTGCCCATCCTGTGGACATACGGTGTTGTGGCAGGGAAGATAACCGCAAATCTATTTGTTGCTCTGAACTGCACCAACCCTGCTAGGATCTTTGGTTTGTACCCCCAAAAAGGTGCTATCCAGCCGGGTTCAGATGCGGACCTGGTGATCTGGGATCCAAAAAAGAAGGTCAATTATGGGGTCGCTGTTGCCCAGCATCGAACTGATTACAATTTGTTTGAAGACTGGGAATTAACTGGTTATCCTGAAAAAGTATACCTGAGTGGGAATCTGATTGTGGATAATGGGCAATGGCTGGGCAAGGCAGGAATGGGAAAATTTATTAAACGCAAGGCTGGAGCTGAAATATTGTGAATAAATATTGGACACAAATGATCGATCATTTGTGCAGATCGATATAATCAATTAATTGTCCAACATGCAGAAAGGTTAGTACAGATCAAAGACGAACACATAATCAAAAAGTGAGAAACCTGAAATTTGACTTAGAATTTAATTTAGTAATTCCTTCAACCGTAAATGGTTGGTGTAAACCCCCCGATATCTTACTGGTAACAGGGCTGCAATACGACACATGATCTCATCAGTATATTTGTTCAGCACTTGGTCACGATCTTTTGTGGGCAGCGGGGGTAATGTGAAAGTGGGACCTCCGGTTATTGTGATGTAAGAACGCTTCAATCTTTTTATGTTACCCAGGATAACTTTGTCCTCAGTTCCTGTGATGGCAACCGGGATGATGGGGTAACCTGCTTTGGCGGCAAGATAGCTGACGCCGGGCTTCCCATCGATTAATGCACCTGTGCGGCTGCGGGTTCCTTCGGGAGCAATTACCAACACCTGACCCTGTTTCATGCGTCCCATGATCTCCCGCAGAGCTGGCAGGTCCGGATTGAAGCGGTCTATGAAAATGAAATTAAGTTGTTTGCCTAGCCAGCGGATCCAGCCAATCTTTCCCCATTTCTCTGCCACCAGGATGAAAAGATCCCAGCGGTTGAGAGCATAATAAGCCATGATGATATCGAGGATGCCAATATGGTTGGTTGCGATCACAAAAGTGCCGGAGGTGGGTATATTTTCTCTTCCAAACACTTCCACCCGGGCAATCAGACTGATAATGATACGGATCAGGAAACGTAGTAATCTTCGCATTTACCTCAATAATTCCTTTAAGCGTTGATGTTCAGAATAGAAGCCGCGATATTTTTCCGGCAACATGGCGGCGATCTGACACATGATCTCGTCGGTTGCCATATGCAGGGATGTTTCTCGATCTTTGTTGTTTATGGCAGGCAGATTAAAAGGTTTTCCAACCTGGATGATGATGTGGGAGCGGCGAAAGTGCTTTAAATTATCCTTGATAATGCGATCTTCTGTTCCAGTCAGAGCGACTGGGATGATGGGGATATTCACTTTGCTTGCCAGAAATGCCACCCCTGGTTTTCCTTCCTGCAGAGCTTCGCTTTTGGAACGAGTGCCCTCTGGTGCGATGGCTAATAATCCACCCGCTTTCAATCGGCGTAGGATTTCTTTCATTGCGTGG
>JBDRQK010000229.1:0-3006 GCA_043826315.1 Chloroflexota bacterium | reverse complement strand
GCAATTTTTTCGGATCTGTAGGAACTGCCATCATGGTCTTTATTACCAGGCAATACACCTTCAACGCTGGATCGGTCGGAGAAACAGCTTTAAATATTGCATCTTCCAAAGTTGATCTGGGTTTTTTTCAAGCCGTGATGTTGGGGGTATTATGTAATGTGCTGGTCTGCCTGGCAGTCTGGTTAAGTTATTCCGCCCGCAGCACTACCGATAAGGTTCTGGTTATCATCTTCCCAATCACTGCTTTTGTGGCAGCCTCGTTCGAACATTCTGTGGCGAATATGTATTACATTCCTTATGCGATATTTATTAAAACTTTCGATCCAGCATTTGTAATATCGCTGGCAGACAAGGTACCCGAACTCTCCAATCTGACCTGGTCTTCCTTTTTCCTGGATAACCTCCTCCCAGTTACGATTGGTAATATCATTGGTGGAGCTGGATTGGTGGCAGCCATATATTGGTTTATTTACCTGAAAAAAATTAGAACTTAACCACAATGCAACCCATTCCCTACCTTGCACCTTTGCGTCCAAACTGGCGTTCGAGCAAGTCAACCGGGAGATGGATCATGGTGGGACGTCCATGCGGACAAGTACGCGGAGAATTGCATGCCTCCAGGTCATCTAGCAGAGAGCGTTGTTCCTCGGGGGAAAGAACCTGTCCAGCTTTTACTGCAAGTCGTTTGCACACTCTCCCGGCCAGGCGTGCTTCGATCTCATTTTGGAGAGGGCTTTCATCTTCCTCAAAATCCTCCACCAGGGCATGCAGAGCCGCGGCCGGATCACCATGTGCAAACAAGACCGGTAAAGCCCGCACTTGAAATATCCCCGGACCAAATGGTTCAACATGGAAACCAAAATGAGCCAGGATGGGTAATTGCTCTTCGATCAGGGAAGCCTGGGCTGGTGTCAATTGCACACTGATGGGTGTCATCAAAGTTTGGGATGGAATGCTCTTTTTTTCATATTGGGTCATCAATTTCTCAAATAATACCCGTTCATGAGCTGCATGCTGATCTATCAGATACAAACCATCGGGACCTTCCGCTACCAGGTATGTGGATCCGATCTGACCGACCAGGCGAAGTAATGGCACTTCAGAGCCAGGCAGGGAGACAGGTGAGCTGGTAACTTCCGCTTCACCATTTGAAGCCATTTTATCTGTTGATAAGAGTGTACCTCCCTGTGAGAAATTCCAGGCTGGCTCAACCGATCTTGATTGAGGGACTGAACTGCCCCATAAAACCTGTGGGGAGAGGGACGGGATGGGAGCATATGCCAGTAAAGCACGCCGGGCTGCCCGTTGCACAAAGCTGAAGATGCGATCCTGATTTCGAAAGCGTACTTCAGCTTTGGCAGGGTGAACATTCACATCGACATCAGCCGGATCGATCTCCATGAACAAAGCTGCCAAAGGGTAGCGTGCCACCATCAGGAGAGTGTGATAAGCGTTATTCAAAGCTGCGGTCAGAGGTGTATCCTGCACCCAGCGCCCGTTGATAAAAAAAGTGATCTCACGCCTGTTTGAACGGGTGATGGATGTTGGGCTGATGAATCCTTTCAGTTTGATCCCTGCCTCTTCAGCTATAACTTCCAGCATCTGGCGGGCTACCTCCACCCCATACAATGCTGCCAGGATGGCGCGTTGGTCCCCATCTCCGCTGGTCTGCAACTTGGGTACGTTACCTTCCATTAATTTAATTCGCACATGCGGGTAAGCCAGTGCATAACGCGTCACCAGTGTATCCACAGTGCGCCGCTCGGTTGAATCCGTTTTTAAAAACTTAAGCCGGGCAGGAACATTAAAGAATAGATCCTGAACCCTCACTTGTGTCCCGGGTGGAGTTGCCACAGGTTCCACAGAACCAGAAATTCCCGCCTCCACCTGTAAACGGGCACCGACTTCGGCATCATTGGTTCGTGAAATAATGGTCAATCGTGATACAGAACCAATCGATGCCAGTGCTTCACCCCGAAATCCTAACGTGGAAATGGAGAAGAGGTCTGAAGCCTGGCTCAATTTACTGGTGGCATGGCGCGCCAATGCCAGCTCCAGTTGGTCAGCGGGAATTCCGCAGCCATCATCTACGACTTCCATCAGTACACGTCCAGCCTCCAGAATATTGATCGATATGCTATGCGCACCAGAATCCAGAGAATTTTCAAGTAATTCTTTGATCACCGAGGCAGGACGTTCCACCACCTCTCCTGCGGCGATCTGGGATGCGATCTCGGGAGCTAAAATATGTATATCCATATTCCTATTATACGTTTTTTTCTTTATAATACCTGCATGCCTTTCACGACCATTTTCTTTGACCTGGATGATACACTCTACCCGGCTTCCAGCGGTATTTGGAAATTGATCAAAGACCGCATGAACCTGTATATGCACCAGTACCTGGAGATTGATTGGGATGAAATCCCACCTCTTCGGGAAAATTTATTTCATGAATATGGCACCACTTTGAGGGGATTACAGGTCAATTATAAGATCGATACGGCTGAATATCTTGCCTTTGTTCATGATATTCCTGTTCACGATTACCTGAAGCCGGATGAATCATTACAACAGATACTGCATGCGCTTTCGTACCATAAATTCATTTTTACAAATGCAGATGAAAACCATGCTTATCGTGTTTTGACTGCGCTTGGCCTTCAAAACTGTTTTGAACGTATCGTTGATATAAACGCCATCAATCCTTACTGCAAACCAATGCAGCCAGCCTTGAAAATTGCATTGGATCTCTCGGGAGAAACAGAGCCGCACAATTGTATCCTGGTGGACGATCAGCCTGCAACCACCCATGCTGGTCGTGAGTTTGGTTTTTACACAATTCTTTTTGGGCAGGATGGCGGATCTCAGGATGCCAACGCCTCTATTTCTCGTATGACAGACTTGCCCGAATTATTACAGTCTCTAAAACATTAACGCTCTTCATACGTTATAGGATTACAATTTCATCTGATTTTAAGCACAATGTGATATGTTTGCAGCATG
>JBDRQK010000228.1:0-2560 GCA_043826315.1 Chloroflexota bacterium | reverse complement strand
CTTAATTATTTTATAGCCTTCCACCCCGTCCTTGACGCTCTTGGAGCGCAGATGGTAAGATGAAGCCATGTATCTAAAAGGCTCAAAATGGAGCATGACCAAGAAGCGCAAGCAGATCCATCCCTTCCGCATCCTGGTCCTGCTTATCCTGATCGCCATGGCGGTCTATTTTAACCAGGTGGTGGTACCCAGCATGCCAACACCTTTTGTGGCTACTCCGACAGCCACGCGCCTG
Source organism: Chloroflexota bacterium (assembly GCA_043826315.1). Taxonomy (GTDB): domain Bacteria; phylum Chloroflexota; class Anaerolineae; order Anaerolineales; family Villigracilaceae; genus UBA12087. The sequence goes on along the minus strand of JBDRQK010000228.1, from coordinate 2,325 downwards.
CCAGAGTCCTACCTGAGCGAGGCGGATGATTTGTTTAACGATGGAAAATTAATTCCAGCCATTGCGGTTTACCAGGAAGCCATCAACGTCCAACCCGACAATCCGGTTGTCTACCTGTCCCTGGCACGCGTCCAGATCTTTGCCGGGCAATATGAGGAAGCCCTGGAAAATGCAGAAAATGCGTTGCTGCTGTCCACCAACAGTTCCATGGCCTATGCCATCCGCGGCTGGGCTTTGACCAGGCTGGGGGATACTGCGCTGGCTGAGGTGGCCATCAAAAAAGCCATTGAAATTGACCCCAATAATGGTCAAGCCCACGCTTATTACGCTGAACTGCTGGGAGAAATGTACCTGGCCAACACGGGACCATTTGGTGCGATCGACCTTGCCATTGAAGAATCCCGGGTAGCTACTGCGCTAACCCCCAACTCGATGGAAGCCAACTATGCACGCGGTTTTATCCTGGAGATAACCGATAACCGTGAACAGGCTGTACAGGCTTACCTGGCGGCAATCAACATCAATCCGAACATCCCTGAATTCCACCTGGCCCTGGGACGCACCTACAAGGTGTTGGGAGCGATCGGAAACGCCATCGATGAATATACACTGGCCAATACGCTCAATCCATCCGACCCCATCCCGGACCTGTATACTTCGCGCGCCTATGCAACCATAGGAGATTTCGCCAAAGCAATACAATCGGCAGAGCTGGCTGTCAGCAACGCTCCAACAGATGCTTTTATGATCGGCAACCTGGGATTGATGCTCTATCGCAACTTTGAGTGGCCGACTGCCATCACCCAATTTTCGCTGGCTATCAATGGTGGCAGCAACGAGGATGGACAGGTGATCGAACCGGTGATCCTGACCGGGGATGACCTGTACATCACTCAATATTATTATTCCTATGCGCTTGTTCTGGCTAATTCCAATCGCTGCAGCGAGGTGATCCCGGTTGCCCAGGCCATTCTGGATAAAGTTTTCAATGATGCGGATGCAATTTACAATGCCAATGAAGCCCTGAAAATCTGCGCCATCAGCCTGTTGACACCTTCTCCAACCCCGGCAGCGATCTTAACACCACAAGCCACCCCAACCCCATGATCGTCAGATCCAGACGACCCCTTTTTTATCAGAAACGGAGCAACAACCTTTACAGGATCTTCTTATGGGTTTGCCTGATCCTGGTTGGGATCTGGTTGATCAACAAGGTGGATATCGGTGCTATCCAACGTCCTTTTCAACCTTCACCCACACCCACGCGCAGCATTTCATCTTATAGCATGGAGGGAGATGCCTTATTTTCTGCCGGGCAGCTCGATAAGGCTATCAGTGCTTATTCGGAAGCAACCACTGTCAACCCAAACGATGTCGAAGTTTGGGTCAAACTTGCCCGTATCCAGGCTTACTCCTCCAACCTTTTAACAACAGATGCACAACGGATAGAGCGTTTAAGAATGGCGCTTGATTCGATCGATAAAGCTGTTATCCTGGCTCCAGACGACAGCATGGTGCATGCCACGCGTGCCTTTGTTTTGGATTGGTTATGGAGTGCGACCAACCTGGCAGGGCAGGATACCAAGACTCTCTTAAACGAAGCAGAACTGGAAGCTACACGAGCTCTGCAATTGGATGGTCAAAATGTTCTTGGGATGGCCTATTATGCCGAGATCATGATCGATCAGCAAAAATGGAGCCAGGCTGAGAAAGTCATCCTGCAAGCAATCGAGCGTGGACCTGAACTCATGGATGTCCACCGGGTTTACGCCTATGTGCTCGAATCCACCAGTTTTTACAACCAGGCCATTGTAGAGTATCAAAAAGCCATAGAGATCACCCCCAATCTCACTTTTTTGTACATATCGGTCGGTGCAAATTACCGCCGCCTGGCATTTGACAGCACCATCACCCATGAAAGAGATGGTTTGTATGACCAGGCTCTTGAGTATTTCGCTAAAGCAGCCCGACTGAATACCCAACTGCAGATCCTGGATCCCATCCCTTATATTGCCATTGCCAAAACTTATTCGCAAAAAGGCGACTTTTTTGCAGCAGCTCTTAATATCAAGAAAGCGCTCTCCTTTGACCCCTCCAACGCAGATATCCATGGTCAATTGGGAGTCATCTATTTTAAGTCACGCAATTATGAAGGCTCCATACCTGCGCTGAAGTGCGCAGTGAGCGGATGCACGGCGGCAGAATCCTGCCAGGCACGTTTTGGACAGGAATGTGGGGCAACCGATCAGAGCGCGGATATCAGCCCACTGCCGCTTTCCAACACGACCGTGGTTTACTACTATACTTATGGTTCTGTGCTGGCAG
>JBDRQK010000227.1:0-6196 GCA_043826315.1 Chloroflexota bacterium | reverse complement strand
AGCCGGATCTGTCACCCGGATGTTCTGTCCATCCGGGAAGGTGATGTCGGTGAACGCAGCCTGACGGATCACGGTCAAACCCCTGTATCTCAGGGTTACCGACCAGGGAAACGGGTTGTTTCCTGCCAGGTGGACTTTATTGGGGGAAATGATCTGCACGCCAAGGGTTTGCAGGAACAAGCCCACGGGAGCCAAACCGCGCAGGCCGTTGTGTTCACCCTGACCGGTCCTGCTTACCGCCAGATAGCTGTTAAAGAACGCGCCTTCCTGTTTGAGATTGACAATGGTCGTTTCCATTAAACGCGTCACCAACTGGCTGGTTTCTGCGCGCCAGCCATAGGTCAAAAGTCCTTCTCCGATCAGATGGTTCCATGGAAAGTGTACTTCGTCCTTTTCTTCTCCTTTTGTCTTGTTGGAAGAAGAATTGCGGGTTGAGAAACCGGCCTTATGCCAGAAGCTGTTCGGGTTGAATAATTTTAAGTCAACCAGAGAGACTGCTTTCTTTTCATCGGGAATGCCAGCCCAGAGAGGCAGGAAACCAGTCTGGTCTTCCTGCGTGTAATTCAAGCTGCGTAAAACCAGCTTATCCGTAGGCTGAAGACCAGTCACTTCGATCTCTTCCAGGGATGTATACACCTGGCGGCTGGTCGCAACAGATGAATCCAAACCCGGGCGAAAATCCTTGTATTTGATAATCTCAACCAGATCTTCGGATGAAGAGCATCCCTGAAGGCGTACTTCCAGAGCTCGTATTGGGTTGCTGTTCTTGTGAATTTGAAGCAAGAGTCGCGCCGGATGTTTAAGTTCGCTCTTCAATTTTTTCACACCCGGACCGGAGCAGGTTAGAAGTGGTTTGCCTTTTAAGGACAAATGTGTGTCTCTATCACGATAATTGTAAAAGCTGTTTTTCTTGTTCCAACAGGCAGCCACACCCGCATGCAATCCGTCCGCAAAAGAACGCAATGTTTTCGTTTGGTCGGGGAGTTCCAATTCGTTGGCTATGAAGACCAGGTTGTGATATTCACGCCAAAGGCTGGCTGCCAATGCCGGGCTCTCAAAGAAGCGAATATCGGCTCCCTGATCCTCTTTACCAAGATTATTAAATGCAGGATTGTCTTCAAAACCGGTTTGCAGTGGGTGATCCCATTCCGGGAAACCATCCTGATCGCGGTCACAAGCCGGGTCGAACCAGCGCTGAAAAAAAGCCAGTAATTTTGGAAAGACTTCCAACAGGAAATCTTTATCCCCGGTCTGTCGATAAGAATTCAAGGCCAGTTCCGCCAGGAGTGGTGCAGCCAACAAGTGGCTGCGTTGACCAGCCAGGCCTGGGCGGCAATCCACAAACCCTTTTTCATCCTGTGTAGAAAGAAAATTGCGCACCAACCCGGCTGCCAGTTCCGGTGAACCTGGAAGCAGGCTGGTTATGTAAATGGAATCAAGGATGGATTGCCCATCCCACTGGGCTGTATGATCACGACCATCGGTGCGAACGGAATATCCGTGGTCGGGGTTGCGGGTCATTACAAAAGAAGGCTGAGGCAGGTATTTTCCAGCCTGGAAGAATAAACGCAGGGCGGTGGTCTGACTGAAAGCCAGGCTGGCATCCCAATCCGGGTCGCCTGTCTCAATATCGACTGTCTGAGCTGCATTGACCAGCCTGATGCGAGCCAGCTCGGCATCCCATTGCCGAGCAGCCGTGAGACGGGCCAGGTTAAAAGAGGCCTGCGCCTCAGACAAAGCAGCCTGTACCCAGGTGAACTTGCGGGAACCCAGAGGTGCCAGATTTACATCCAATTGCAGAGATGAATAAGGTCCAGGACCACGTAGCGGACCGCCAGTTAAAAAGACTACCGGCTCAAGATCGGAGGTCTTTCCAGAAAGCACATGAACCGATTGGATCTGGGTTGGAGCCAGAGGTTGCCCATCCAGTGGTATCATCGCAGCATTTATCTCTAATTGCACCAAAAGAGAATTGGCGGTCAGGTTGCGAAAAGTCAAACGACTGGCAAGGGTCTGGGATGAGGGCAGCCAATACTCAATTCGGGCTTCCAATCCCTGGAAAGGAGAGCAAGTAAAATCCAGGTAATTGGGATAAAATTGTAATAATATGGGTGGAGAAAAAAATAACTCCGGGTTAAGGACTGTTTTGCTGCCCATTGTAAAACCAGGAAAAATTCGCATGCTGCGAGCCCGCAAACCAAAAGTTGTACGAATACCCATAACGGCATTTTCACCTGTGAAGGATTCCATTTCCCAGGTGTGGTCGTTGATATAATCAGGTTCGCAGAAGCGAAAATCAGCGGATAAGACCTGTGTGCGTGGGTCACCCGCTTTGAGAGACCAGGATCGCATATCCTTATTGTACGGTTAGATTGATGGTTGGTCAAAGGATTTATGCTAAAATCCATATATGAATAATGAATGTGTTGCTTAAGTCGTTTCCACGATCAACCAAAGGAGTTTGAATGTCCATGCTGCCTGCCAAACATGGTATGTATTTTGAAGAATTTCAACCTGGACAGCACGTATCCACACCCGGGCGTACCATCACTGAAAGTGATATTGTGACCTTTGCCGGATTATCCGGTGATTATAATTTGATCCATACAGATGCGGAGTACAGCCGCACTTCACCTTTTGGGAAGCGCGTGGCGCATGGCTTGCTGTGCGTCTCGATCGCTTCCGGGCTGGCCACGCGAAGTGGCATCATGGAAGGCACCGTTATGGCTTTCCGCGAGATCAACAACTGGAAATTTGTAAAACCAGTATTCATTGATGACACAATCCATGTAGAGATGGATGTAAACGAAACCAAAGCCTTTCCCCGCCTGGGTGGAGGTGCAGTCTTTATCAACCTGCAGATCAACAACCAGGCCAATGAGGTTGTGATGAAAGGCACCTGGACAGTCCTGATCATGTCAAAACCTGCCTGATCAAAGAAGAACAGGAACAAGGAATCCATGGAAACACAAGAACCCGAAGACCCGCTTGAGCGTTTCAACCGATTGCTCAAATCGGAAGCTGAAACCCGTATGGATATACCGGTTGAGAAACCGGCTGCGCCTGACTCACCGGACAAAGCTGCCTCGCCTGGCTCTCCGACTGCACCCGTCGATCCAAATATCCCCGTTGAATCGGATGAACCCGTCAGTCCAGATGAACCTGTCGATCCGGATGGATCAAGTAAATCGGTCCCATCGGATGCACCAGTTACTCCCACAACAACCCCCCGACCGGCATACCGGCCGGCATTGGACGGAAACAACATGCCGCTGCCTCGCCGTGTCGATGAGATCGATATGAACGCCACGCGAGTCTCTCCATCCGCTTTCAATTCCCCCTCCAAGTCAGTCACCACCCAGCGATCAAAAACCCGGAAAGGCGAAGGAAATCTCCTTAAGAAGAACCCGAGGAAAAAAATGGGTTGTATCCTGCGGTCAATGATCATCATGGTTTTCTCAATAGTGGCGCTTGGGCTGATCTTGACTGCCCTGGCGATCTACCAGTATTTCACAGTAGCTGCCACCCTGCCAAGTGTGGACGATCTGAAAACACACGCATCCCAATTTGAAACTACCCGCATCCTGGATCGTAATGGAAATTTGTTGTATGAGATCCTGGATCCCAACGCTGGTAGACGCACCTACATTCCCCTGGATAAAATCTCTCCTTACGTGGTGGCTGCCACCATTGCTACGGAAGACAAGGGTTTCTACTCGCATCCTGGATTCGATGTGTTTGCCATTGTGCGTGCCTACTGGCAAAATGCCACCAGCGGGGTTACCATCTCGGGTGCCTCCACCATTACCCAACAGGTGGCACGCGCCCTGCTGATGACGGCCGAAGAACGCAGTGAACAGAGCTATGGGCGCAAGATGCGTGAAGCCATCCTGGCAGCCGAGATCACGCGGCGATATTCCAAGGACGATATCCTGGAACTTTATCTAAACGAGTTCAATTATGCCAACCTGGCTTATGGAATTGAAGCAGCAGCGGAAACTTATTTCGGCAAATCTGCAGAAAACCTGAACCTGGCCGAATCATCCTTCCTGGCAGGCTTGCCCCAGGCGCCTTCGGTTTATGACATTTTTACAAACAGGGATGCCACCCTGCAAAGACACCAGCAAGTTCTGATCCTGATGTATGAACTCAGCCAGGAAACCAACTGTATCTATGTCAGCAACAGCATGCAAAAGATATGTGTGGGTGTTACCGAAGCGGCAATGGCAGCCTCAGAGATGGATAAGTATCCCTTCAAACCCTCCTATGTATATATGCGCTACCCGCATTGGGTCCAGTATGTTCGCAGCCAGCTTGAACAGCTGTATGACCCGCAGACCATCTACCGCTCAGGGTTCACTGTGACCACCACCTTAGATCCCGGTTTACAGGATCAGGCTCAACAGATGGTCAGTAACCAGATTATCAGCCTGGCAGACCTGCATGTTACCAATGGCGCTTTGGTCAGCATCCGCCCTGCCACTGGAGAGATATTGACGATGATCGGGTCGGCGGATTTTTATAATATAAGTATTTCCGGCCAGGTCAATATGGCTACCAGCCAGACCCGTCAGCCTGGATCATCCATCAAACCCATTACTTATGCGGCAGCTTTTGAAAAAGGCTGGACACCTTCCACATTAATTTGGGACGTACCTTCAGAATTTCCTCCTTCTGGAAATGTAGACGACCCACGCGATCCTTACATTCCGGTCAATTACGATGGAAAATTTCATGGCCCGGTGACCGTGCGAACCGCCCTGTCCAACTCGTATAATATTCCGGCTGTAAAGACACTTCAATATATTGGTATTTATGATGACCCGAGTACATCCGAACCGGAGGGTATGATCGGTATGGCCACCCGATTGGGATTGACCTCGCTAACCCGCAATGATTACGGCCTTTCGTTGACCCTGGGTGGCGGGGAAGTCAGCCTGTTGGAAATGACCGGAGCATTTTCTGTATTTGCCAATGGCGGCAAACGCATTCCCCCGGTGGCAATCCTTAATATCACTGATTTTAATGGAGATGTGATCTATGACTATGAACCACCGGCTGGTGAGCAGGTCATACGCTCCCAACATGCTTATTTGATCTCTTCGATCCTTTCGGACACTGAAGCACGGACACCCATGTTTGGGCGAAACTCGATCCTGGAGCTGCCTTTTCAAGCGGCAGCCAAAACCGGAACCACCAATGACTTTCGCGATAATTGGACGCTGGGATATACCCCGGATGTTGTCGTTGGTGTGTGGGTAGGTAATGCAGACTACACCCCCATGGTGAACACCACTGGTCTGTCAGGAGCAGCACCCATTTGGGCACAATTCATGCAGGTTGCCGTTCAACAACTCACCGGGGGTAATCCAACGCCGTTTTTACGACCCAGCGGGATTGTGGATATGGTTATCTGCGCTGTTTCAGGAACGGAGCCTTCCTCTTATTGTCCCAACCAGCGCAGCGAGGTATTTGCCAGCGACCAACCTCCCTTACCCGCCAGCCAGGACCTTTGGCAAAATCTTGATATTGATACCTGGACAGGTTTGCGGGCTTCGGATGAGTGCAAAGAATCTGTAACCAGGCATCTATCTTTGAATGTTCCCGATGATGGGGGAAGAAATTGGATCCTGGGTACCTCGCAAGGTCAGAATTGGGCCAGGGAATTGGGTTTTACGGATACGATCGTATTCTCGCCCAACCGGCCTTGCAACGCAGGAGACCCGCACCCCCAAATGGCGTTTGTCAGCCCGAAGGAGAATGATGTCGTCTCAACCAATCCGCTGGAGATGTTCATTATTGCCAACGCGACTTCCAATTTTAGATCTTTCCAGTTGGAATATGGCAAAGGACGCAGCCCCTCCGAGTGGTTCTTGCTGGTACCTGAAACCATGAATCCGGCCTCTTCTGACAACAGCGTCGTCACCTGGGACCTGACAGATATCCAGACGAATTGGGTTACTATTCGCATGTACCTGACCAGCGCCGATGGACATTACGCTGAAAAGATCATACGTTTCCAATTAGATATACCAACACCAACGCCGACTCCTACCGCGACCGCCACCAGGACACCCAGGCCAACAAAAACGGCGACGGCAACACCCACAGCAACAGCAACCGCGACCTCAACGGCAACCAAGACACGCAAGCCAAAGCCAACCAACACAAGCCTTCCGACCACAACCGATACTGG
>JBDRQK010000226.1:0-3183 GCA_043826315.1 Chloroflexota bacterium | reverse complement strand
GACTTTATTTTTCATTGGAAAACCTCCTTCGAACCATGAGTGAACCGAATCTCTTGCAATAATCTTTCTATATATCCTGAGACTGAAAAATCAGCCATTGGATACGGGTCATCCGGTAATTTGAGTGGTGCCAAAAGTGTTCCGCACAAAACGGCTTCCGCAAGAGCATTCGTACCTCTCGATTTTAAGAAGGAAGATCACTAGCACAAGCGCTGGATCGTGGGGGATAAGATCATCGTCCCCTGGTGGTAAGCCTGGTTGCAATGGCAATGTCTGCGTGAAAATTACCCGGTTTGGAGTATCATTTGTATAATATTTATTACCGTGCTGGAATACTTTCAGAGAAAGAAATGGTTCCGAGTTAAAGGAAGACCTATTTACAGGTAAATATATGACTATTCCCAATGATCAAAAAGAAATCCAACCACAGGAAAGAAATGGTGTCTATCCCACCCTGCGACGAGTTTTTTTTGCTGCCCTGGCATGGAAAATTGGGAGTTATTTGTTTGGCATCATTAAAAAACCAAGGCATTTACCACAATTCATGAGCCTGGATCAAGATATCCTGGACAAGGGATATTTGATCGCAAACAAGAATATCAAGATAGGAATCGAAGAACGTCTCTTACCCAATGGTGAAACAAAATTGGTTTTGTGCGCCGGGTACCGCAATTTTCGTGAACCATGGGCGCGTGACCTGAGTTTTGCGGTCTTTGGACTGATGGAAACAGGCGAAGCGGAAGTAGCGCGTCAATCGCTGGAAGTTTTCCTGCACTTTCAGGAACCCTCAGGTCAATTCCCAATTAAATGTTTCTCAACCGGGGTCATCGATCGTTATATACATTCCCTGTTCAAGCGTCGTCAACCCACTCAAACTCCCCTGCGCCCCAAGTATCTCTCCGGGCATCATTCTGTTTCCCTGGATGGAAACGCACTTCTGGTGATCGCCATCTTGAATTACGCATCTTATTCAAACGACCTGGAATTTGTACGCAAACATTGGGCAGGCTTAAAACAGGCAGTTTATTGGCTGGAAGGGAAAGCACTGAAAGAGGGTAACCTCTTATACCAGGAAGCCTTTTCAGATTGGGCCGACAGCCTGGCACTGAAAGGGCATGTGCTCTATACCAATGTGATCTATTGGAAAGTCCTCAAGGAATTGGCTGATTTTTCCCAGAAGATTGGTTGCCAGGATGATTTCAATTTGTGGTTGGAAAGAGCAACCCGAACAAAGGAAGCCATCCAGGCAGAATTTTGGCGGGATGAAGAAGGATATTTTATCAACAGCCTTGAAATTCCGAATTTTTCGAGTGCGGGTAACCTATTGGCCATTGCCTGGGGTCTGGCATCGACCACACAAAGCAGGCAGATCCTGGAAGCCATGGACCTGTTTAGAATGTCTGAACCAGTTCCAAGCAAAGTTATGCATGCTGTCATCCCTAAAAAATTCATCGCCATTGAGAACCGGATAGCAGGCATCCCGCAATACCACACCCAGGCAGCCTGGTTATGGCTGGGAGCCTGGCATGTGATCTCGCTGGCAAAAATGGGCAGGTTGGCGGAAGCTGACGAGATCCTTGAGCGCATCATGAAGGTGGTTGAACGTGACAAGATCGTTTATGAAGTATACGATGAGGATGGCAATTTTCTTTCCACCCCTTTGTACACCGCTGAAGCCCCTCTAACCTGGAGTGCGGGTATGATCGTGTACGCTTATCATTATCTGGACCAGTGTAAAATGGGTTTGACAGGTTCTTTTGAAAGCGAGGAGACATAATGCGTATTGCTTTTTATACCAACGCCTACCACCCGACCATCAGCGGCGTGGTAACATCAGTTAGCTCCTACCGAAGAGCTCTCAGCGATCTGGGCCATAATGTTTTTGTCTTCACCGCCAATGTGGAGAATTATGTTGACCAGGAGCCGTTCATTTTTCGTTACCCATCCATCGATATTCCACAATTTCCGGACCTACCCCTGGTAATTCCCATTTCCAGTTCTTTTGAGCACATCCTGCCGTCACTGAAACTGGATGTCATCCACAGTCATCACCCTGTCCTACTGGGTCGTACGGCTGCGCGAGAAGCGGAAAAATTAAACCTTCCCCTGGTGTTCACCTTTCACACCCGTTACCGTGAATATAGCCATTATATTTCCCTTAATCAAAAATTTGTCAAGGATCAGATCGACAACTGGTTGTGTGATTACCTGGGAAAGGTACACCACATCGTTGTTCCCAGCGAAAGCATGCGGCGTATACTTGAATCGGAATATGGATTTTATCAGCAAGTCACCACCATCCCAACAGGTATCGATTTCTCCCTTTTTGATCGCTCCAAGCGGGGATCCCTAAGGGAAAAACTGGGGTGGGGAACAGATATTGTGCTTATTTCGGTAGGCCGCCTGGAAATTGAGAAAAATTGGGAAGTCCTGATCAAGGCTGCTGCACAGGTTATCCTGAAGCATTCTGACGTGCGCCTGGTTATTTTGGGAGACGGATCCGAATATAAAAACCTGGTTAAACTGGCGAAAGAATTGGGGGTGGCAGCTAAAGTGGAATTTCCCGGCAAGATAGAAACAGAAGTGGTTCCCAATTATCTCGTCGCAGCGGATGTGTTTTGTTTTGCATCCATAACCGAAACCCAGGGGTTGGCAACTGTTGAAGCCATGGCTGCCGGGCTGCCAATTGCTGCTGTAGATGCTTCCGGTACTAGTGATGCTTTCGAAGACGGAAAACAAGGTTTTCTAACTCCCAATGACAGTGCCGCCCTGGCAGATGGGATCGAAAAATTGGTCAGTGAGAAGGACTTTAGAAACAATATGGGAAAATCTGCACGTCTTAAAGCCAGGGATTTTGATATCAATTTCCAGGCCCGCAAACTGATCTCAGTTTATGAAATTGCGATCGAATCTGCCCGGGCTGGTGATTATGTTAAATGTAAACGTTGATCCTGAAATCTGTAATCGCCCGTGATGAATAAAGACACTGATAATTCAATCCATTCGTGATAGGTACAGCATCAACTGCAGGGTCAGGCAGATACTGATCGTGTGTAATTATTTCAATTCATCAAAGATCGCATCCAACTGGTCACCAGGCACATCGAAGACAGCATTGTGCGGCGGGACTGGTTCGCGGGTCATCCATTTTGGCAGACGGTCATCCCTGGATGTAAAGCCAGC
>JBDRQK010000225.1:0-11509 GCA_043826315.1 Chloroflexota bacterium | reverse complement strand
AAGATTAACAACCGGGAGACGAAGAAACATTCCCAAAGGACCCGGTAGAACCCAGGCAAGTGTCAGCAGACCAGCAGCGATCCCGATCGTGATGAAAAAGATACCAGCCAAAACCCAGACCATGCCCCATGCCAGCTTTGAGCCAGCGAAGATCAACAGACTGCCTGCCAGGATGGCAATTGCGATGAGTGCGATATGTCCAAATGTTATTTTCATTTATGCTGAACCTCTTACCAGAAATAATCTTATCAAATCAATACTTAAAACAAATTTATCTTACGATAAAGCGCCCATTCTGGCAATAACTTCCGTCAAGTTGGTGTACCCATCATCAGCTGTCACTTTCCAGTAATATGATTGGTCCTCGGTTCCGGAAAAATTCCATTGTGTCACCCAACTAGGTAATAAAATAATCGTTAACGCCTTCTTGTTTTTTATAATGTTCCATGAGGAGACCTTCGGTCATTACTTGGTGGGGTCAGGAGGATCCACCACAACAAGGGTCTCAATATTTCAGGAGAACGACTTGCATACCAGGATCCAGATTCACCTGAAACCCAGCCAAGCAAGAGGAGAAACTTGTGATCATCACTGTCACTATCCAACAGATATTAATTGCCATCTACAATAATAATATGCCGTGACAACAAAATTATCGTTACTGCTCAGACCCTAAGAGCCCCTAACAAAACCGCCTTATGTTATCATCTCGAAGGACACCGGGACGGTGTGAGTATAACGACACTTGCACCTGCATGCACACCTGCGCTCCTCCGCTAAAAACAGGCGGAGCGAACTGCCGTAAGGACGCCGGGACGGTGTGGCGTGCAGTACCAGGGCGTGCAGGTGAGGACCTCATTATTTGTGTAATGGGGAGATGCTTCGTCGCTTCTCTCCTCAGCATGACAGGTTTTGTTAGGAGTTCTAAAGGTTCACCCGGAAAATTCAATCGAACAATTCCATAAATAATTGGATAGTTGTGCATTTTCTTATGCCAGAGTAATCTTCAGGGTCTTGGTGTGAGAAGTTTTATAAATATCTTACGATAAACATCCATGATGGCAACACCTGAGGGTTGGATTTAATCAACATGAAAGAAAGATGTATTATCCATTGTGTGCTTGAAGAACAGATCTGACTGTATTTCCCAATGAACACCAGTTCCTTAGAAGGTTATTATGCTGCGTTGGTAATAATCGCGGTCAATTGGCCCAACCCTTAGTCCCAAACATAGCGCCATTTGCCATCCGGTTCCTTTTTCCAAACCGTATGAAAAAAGCCTTCCAATTTTTTCGTTTGACCTGAGTCATCCTTGTCTTCAAGAGTGAATTTTCCATAGGTGTATCCCAGGTCACCAGAGATAGACACGCTGATAAAATCTGGCCTCCAATCAAGATGAATATTTTTCCAGACCTTATTACTGAAATATTTTTCGATCTCTTTTTTGCCTTTGATCAGATTATTCTCCCTATTTAATACAGCTTCTTCCGATGCATAAGCCAGAAAGGCAGCTTTTATTCCTTTTTCTCTGGCAAGCCTGGCAAAAGCAATTTCTGTATCCAATATCTCTTGTTCAAATTTTTCCATCGCATAACTTTCCATATGATATATTCCAATTCGTCTACTCGATTGGCAAACCTGCCAGTCAGCTAGCCTCCAGCCATGGCACCCACGATGAGGAGGGGTTTTACCCCATTCAAAACCGCATCTGGCAGTATCGTATCAGGGTCTTCAAGAGAAAAGTCCTGTCCACAGGCAAAGAAACGAAGGAAGGGTCGACGTTGGAGTGTAACCTGGTCACGGATTGTGCCATTTAAAACCGGATAGCTGTTCTCAAGAGCATTTAGTATTGAGTTCAGAGTAGCAACTCCCTCTATTTGAAGCTCCACCTCCCTGCCAACCTGAGCCAGCACCTGCAGATGGTGCGGAAGCAAAACGCGTATCATGACAGTGTCTGAACTTCCACAGACATGACCGCAGGGAGATCACGGACAATGGGTATCCAATTGTCACCAGAATCGGCAGAGGCATAGACTTGCCCGCCCGTGGTACCGAAATATACGCCACATGGATCCAGCGAGTCAACTGCCAGGGCACTGCGAAGGACATTCACATAGCAATCGCTTTGTGGCAGCCCTTTCGTCAAGGCTTCCCATTCGTTGCCACCTGTGCGGCTGCGATAAACGCGCAACTTGCCTTCCGGGGGATAATGTTCGGAGTCACTCTTGATCGGGATGACATAGATAGTATCCGGCTCATGGGTGTGCACCGCAATCGGGAAGCCAAAGTCACTCGGCAAGTTGCCGCTGACCTCCTGCCATGAATCACCCGCATTATCACTGCGCATTACGTCCCAATGTTTCTGCATGAAAAGGACACCGGGACGATTCGGATGCATGGCTATGTTATGAACACAATGTCCCACTTCTGCTGTGGCGTCCGGCAATTCAAACGGGGAGATCAAACCCTGGTTGATCGGGTGCCAGGTTTGACCGCCATTGTCGCTGCGGAAAGCTCCAGCAGCCGAGATGGCAACAAAGATGCGCTGTGGATTGGCAGGATCAAGGAGGATGGTATGCAGGCACATGCCACCAGCGCCTGGTTGCCAGAGATGACCCTTGGCAGCACGCAATCCGGGCAATTCCAGCCAGGTCTGCCCACCATCGCTTGATCGAAACAAAGCGGCGTCTTCCACACCGGCATAAACCGTGTCTGGATCTGTCAGGGAAGGTTCAAGTCGCCAAACACGCTTGAATGCCCAGGGTTGCTGGGTACCGTCAAAGGTCTGGTGCGTGCCTGGATCACCTTCGTAATTGAACTGGTTACCCACCGGTACCCAGTTCTGACCACCATCATTCGAGCGCTGGATCAACTGCCCAAACCAACCTGAGAACTGGGATGCATATAATCTATCCGGGTCAACAGGTGAGGCATTGATGTGGTAGATCTCCCAACCTGGAAAATGCGGTCCGCTTACATCCCAATAGGCGCGCTTTGCATCCGAAGTCAAAATAAATGCACCCTTTCGGGTTCCCACCAATACACGAACACCTTTCATTTCTTTTTTCCTTTCTGAGCACTTTCTCAATAATAATATTTTTGCAACTGCTCCATCTCACCTTCCCGAAGGGCACTGAGATGGTGAGATAAAGCGTTCCTCCCTGCCACTTGCATTCCTGGCAAGTTTGCGCCTGATACTTGTGCAGAAATGCAGTATAGGTGCAGGTGTGGCCCTATCGGGATCAGGATGACGATCAAACTCTCAACCTACTTGTTACTCCTGAGGAAACTCGGTTTACCTGAGTAGCCCCATAAATTGTTAATTATCTTTTGCACCAGCATTGATCCAATCGATTATCAACTGGATCTCTGCGTCGGATAACCTATCTCCAACCGGTGGCATCTTCACTCCGGAAGTCACCTGGAGCAATTTGACAAGGGGACTTTCAACCCCATCACCAGGAATGATCTGTGGTCCGCTATCTCCGGAAGTGGTAACCCCCTGGTAAGTGGTCGTATCATAGCCAGCCTGACCTGCACTGGACGCGTGGCAAACATTGCAACGTGACTGTAAGATGGGTTGAATATCATCTGCAAAACTGACCTCTGCACCAGAAGGTGTTGCTGTACTGGAGGGAGCAGGTGGGGCGGCTGTCTTTTCAGGGATAGCGGGGGGATTCTCCTCCCAATTGCGGATAAATGTCACCAGGGCTTCGATCTGATCATCGTTGAGAGAGCCACCGTGGGTTTCTCCAAAAGGTGACATACCAAAATCGGGCTGACCTTGAGAGATAATGTTGCGGATGGTGTTATCATCGCGGGTTTTGAGATACTCAGAGGAACTGATGGGTGCGATGATATCCCCCTGAAGAGAGGGGTTAGGTCCTCCTTCACCGTGTTTGCCATGGCATGGCACACAATTATCTGCAAAAAGTTTTGCACCGGCAGTAATTCCGGTTCCACTTCCGGATTCAAGTGTGTAGTTAACCAGTGCAGTAATCTGATCTGAGGTCAGGATCTCACCCCAGACAGGCATTTTAATATGGGCACCACCAGATTCGATCATGAACAAAGCGCTGGCTTTGTCGGGAGCGACAGGCACTTTTTCCCCATGGCAAGCGGCGCAATAAACTCCAAAAAGCTTGGCACCTGCAGGATAGCCTTGTGGATCTGATACATAGGCTGCCAGTGAACTTAATTCGTCCGTCGTCAAAGTGCCTTTCCAACCAGGCATGGTCAATTGGTGGTCTCCCTCGACTATTAGTTTGCGCAGTTCTTCCTGGTTGCCATTAAACGCTATTCCCTCTCCATGACATCCAGCACAATTAATTACATACAAGCGCTGTCCATCAGGTGCTGCCAAGAAATTCAACAGGGAATCTTGCTCTTCAATACTCAGTGTTTTCGCCCAATTGTGGATATTTTGGTCCTCATGGGGCGGGTAATCATTGCCTTCGTCGAAAACACGTTGCAACTCGACCGTGTTACCAGTTGCCTGGATGGGGTTCGTATGACACCCGGCACATTCGCGGATGAACAAGGCGCTACCATTTGGGGAAAGAATGAAACCAACCAGCATGTCAATTTCATCCGTGCTCAGGTCACCTCCCCAGGCAGGCATACCCTGATGATTACCTGCGGCAATGATCTGATGAAGGTCGGTTCCGGATTGGATATCAATACTCGGTCCATGGCAATTGGCGCAATTGGCTGTATACAAGTCAGCGGCTTTGTCCACGACCACGGCAACCTGGGGAGGAGGAGCTTCATTCAGAGAGAGAAAAGTAAGTCCAACAATCCCCAACAGCACACCAACCGCCATAAAGCTGGCAAAGGGTCGCCTTCGAAAATGACGTTTTGGACTTTTATCCAAGAATGGCAGAAGAAAAAGCAAACCAATAAACAAACCTGGCAGGATCATGGCACCAACGACTTCCAGTTTACCGGGGAAATATTTCAGCAACTGGAATAGAAACAGAAAATACCACTCCGGGCGAGGAGTGTAACCGGCATCATTAGGATTGGCGCGCGCTTCAAGCGGGGCACCAAGAAAATAAGCCAGCATTACCAGAACAAGCAGGATGATCAGTGAGACTACAACATCCTTAAAAATAATATCCGGGAAAAAGGGAACACCCTTTTCTTTTGCTTTCTTATATTTTTCCATATATTCTTGCTGTTCTTGTTTTTTCATGGTTCACTCTTCCTTCCCTGGTATAGCAGAGATCCCATTGCGAATGACAAGGTATAAATGGATACCAACCAAGAGAAGCAAAGTTGCCGGCAGAACCCAGATATGTGTTCCATAAAAACGGGCCAGAGTGACCGCCGAGAGTTCACTGCCCCCGCGGGCAACCCGCAACATCCACTCACCAATAACAGGAGCAACTCCGATAATCCTAGTGCCAACAGTTGTTGCCCAATATGCCCTTTGATCCCAAGGGAGCAGATAACCGGTGAAGCCAAATCCGATCACAACAATCAACAAGATAACACCCGTAATCCAGGTGATCTCACGTGGGAATTTATAAGCACCGTAAAAGAAGACCCTCAGAAGATGCGCTATGGTCAGAACCACCATTGCGGAGGCTCCCCAGTGATGCATGCCGCGAATTAACCAACCCATAGGTAATTGGGTGGTGATATAAACCACACTATCGTAAGCATGGTCCGGAGTGGGGACATAGTACAAGGTGAGCAGGATACCTGTGACAGCCTGGTTGACTGCCACAAACAGTGTAGCGCTACCCAATGTATAAAGCCAATTCACATGTGGAATTTTCCGGGTGAAAATGGTTTCCCAGACACCCTGCCAGCCAACCCGTTCTTCCATCCATTTGCCAAATTTTGCCATCATGTTCATCCACCTCGCTTTACAAACAAGACCCCACCCTCAACCTTGCTCTCCAACCGATCCAAAGGTCGAGGAGGAGGTCCACCGGTTACTTGGCCATCCCTGGAAAAAGACGCATTGTGACACGGGCAGAAAAAACCATCCTGCTCCTCGATCCAGCGAACCCGGCAGCCAAGATGGGTGCAGACATTCGACATTACAATATAATCCTGTCCATTTTCGGTTAAAACATAAGCAGAGATCTCAGATTCTGTTTTAATCCAGCCTGTTTGTGTTTCCAAGACTGCTTTGAATAAGGTTGGTGTATTTATCTCGATCTTGTTAACCGATCCGAGCTGGATCCATTCAGCATTGTCCTGTTTTGAGGCCGGGCCGACAACATAAGCAATGGCCGGGAGACCATAGGCAATACCGATCAAGCCTCCAACCCCAGCGATCGTGGCTTTCATAAAATCACTGCGGTTAATCTTTTTGTCTACTTTTTTTGTTTCTCCCATTGCATTTTTCCTTCCAATATTTTTTTATTTTTTTCCCCCGATTTTCCAGGGATGCGAATCTCATAATATCCAATATGACTAAACCGATTATTTGAGGATTATTAAAAATAACCCCATGCAATTAAGTTAGTTTTCAAGAAAAGATTTGGATTTTTAGTATTTTATGGAGAAAAACAATGGTCGGTCTGAATCATAATTTGCACATGACACCTCTATGTTCTAGTTACATTTTTCCCTGTTCTTTGGCGAAGAACAAAAAGAAATATCAAACTTAGTTTACCATAATTATAAATATTTTTTTTCGTTTGGTCCTGAGAGTTGTAGATCCAAAACAATATGAACCTGTTTGAACCTATTTTACTTTGACAAATGGACCTGCAAGGAGACCTTCGGTCATTGTGTATTGGGGTCAGGAGACCCCACCACAACAGACAGGAGACTCCACCACAACAAAGTGTATGTGCATCCGAAAACAGGAGATCCTCACCTGCACTCTCTGGCACTACACGCCACACCGTCCCCCCTTTCCCCTGTGGGTCGGGGACTTCGCCGGCGTCTTTACGGCAGTTCGCTCCGCCTGTTTTTAGCGGAGGAAGGCAGGTGTGCATGCAGGTGCAAGTGTCGTCCTATCGGGCTCAGGATGATTGAATTTAGTTAATTTGCCCACAATATAGACAACTTCCCCGCTTATCCACCTGCCAATCCACCCTTGACATACCCCCGTTTTTGCAGATAATAAAGACCAAGAAAAAGCAATGACGGAGAAAAGTAGGCTGGCAGAAACCGCCAGAGAGACGTGGGGCCTGGCTGAAACCCCCGCCCGGTATAACCCGGCTGAAGTTCCCTCCCGAGCTGTCTGAGTGAACGGATCTACATCCATGTAGTTCAGGCCGGTTTTCCCACCGTTATCCGGGCAGCCGATGTTGGTCGGCACAAAGTGGGCTTAATCAGCCAAGTTGGGTGGTACCGCGAGACCCCGCTCTCGTCCCAATCAGGACGGGAGTTTTTTTATTAACTTTTGGAGGAAGCATGCTCAAAAAACTGGATGATATTCAAAGTGCAGCATTGAAAGCGCTTGAAAACATTGCGGATGAAGAGGCGCTGGAAGCCTGGCGTGTAACCCACACCGGACGCAGCTCTGCCCTGATGCAAGTTTTCAGCGGTCTGGGCAGCCTGACAAAAGAGGAACGCCCACTGGTCGGAAAAAGAGCCAATTGGATCAAGCTCGATTTAGAAGCTGCATTTGATGAACGAAGCCTTATCATCCAGGAGGCTGCCCTCGAGCAATCCCTGGAAAACGAACGCCTGGATGTCAGCCTGCCGGGTCGACCTGTGCGCAGTGGGAGACTGCACCCGGCAACACTAACCCTGCGGCGCATACTGGGCATCCTGGCTGAGATGGGTTTCCAGATTTACACTTCAAACGAGGTGGAAACAGATGAATACAACTTTCAGAGTCTGAATTTTCCGCCTGATCACCCGGCGCGTGAAATGCAGGATTCATTCTACATAGAAGCGGGTGAACGGTCTGACAACCCGGTGCTGATGCGCACTCACACCTCGCCCGGTCAGATCCGTGCCATGCGTGCCGCGGCTGCCAGCGACCCCACAAACCCGCCCCCCATCCGCATCGCCCTGCCTGGTATGTGTTTCCGCTATGAACAGATCACAGCCCGATCCGAGGTGCAGTTCAACCAAATCGAAGGGCTGGCAGTAGGAAAGAACATCACTTTCAGTGACCTGAAAGGCACCCTGAGCGATTTCGCCCGACGCATGTTCGGACAGAATGCTCGTACCCGCTTCCGAGCCCAGCACTTTCCCTTCACTGAACCTTCCGCCGAGATGGATGTGGAATGCTTTGTGTGTGGAGGCGAGGGCTGCACGGTGTGCAAGCAAGCTGGCTGGCTTGAGATCCTGGGTTGCGGCATGGTGCATCCAACCGTGCTGCAAAACGGCGGTTACGACCCCACCCGCTATACTGGCTTCGCCTGGGGCATGGGTTCTGAACGCATGGCCATGCTGCGCTATAAGATTGAAGACATCCGATATTTCTGGGGAAATGACGTCAAATTCCTGGAACAGTTCTAGTTAGAAAGGAGACCCCATGAAATTACCTCTTTCCTGGTTAAAAGATTTCGTTGATATCGATATCAGCGTGGAAGAAGTTGCCCGCAAGTTGACTCTGGCAGGGCTGGAAGTGGAAGAGATCCGCTACGTGGGCTGGAAGATGCCGGACATCAGTTCGGATTCCAAACACGAATTTAAGACCCATGGCCTGGAATGGCAGCCCGACAAACTGGTGGTGGCAGCCATCACTGAGGTCATGCCACACCCGGCTGCCGACCGCCTGGTGCTTTGCAAGCTGCAGGACGGTATCCAAGAGCATGTCGTTTTGACGGGTGCTCCCAACCTGTATGAATTCAAGGGCCTGGGAGCGCTGCCCATACCTCTCAAGGTGGCTTATGCACGGGAAGGCGCCAGCATCTATGATGGTCATGCTGATGAGCAAGTCCTGACCATCCTCAAGCGCACCACCATCCGAGGCGTGGAATCCTATTCGATGGTATGTTCCGAGAAGGAATTGGGCATCTCGGATGAACATGAGGGTGTCATCCTGCTGGATGCGGATGCGCCTGTGGGTGTGCCCCTGGCGGACTACATGGGAGATGCTGTCTTAAGCATCGATATCCTGCCCAACATGGCCCGCAACGTCAATGTCTTTGGAATTGCACGCGAGCTGGCAGCCCTGACCGGAAAAAAACTCAAACACCCTGATATCAATCCGCCCACCAGCGGGGAAAGCTTGCAGGGCAAGGTTCGAATCGAGATCCTCAATCCGGAGCTTAACCCGCGATTTGTGATTGGCCTGGTACGGGATGTTAATATTGGACCCAGCCCGTATTTTGTGCAACGCCGCCTGCGTCTTTCTGGAACCCGACCGATCAATTGCGTGGTGGATGCCACCAATTATGCCATGTTCGAAATGGGAGAACCTCTGCATGCCTTTGATCATGATGTCTTACTGGAACGTGCCAAAGGCAAGCCGATCACCATCATAACCCGCACCGCAAAACCGGGTGAAAAATTGACCACGCTGGACGGTGTGGAACGCAACCTGCTTCCCAGCCAGGTATTGGTGTGTGACAGTAAGGGTGCTTTGTCCATTGCAGGTGTGATGGGTGGGGCTGAATCCGAGGTCACTGCAAAGACCCGCAATGTCCTGCTGGAAGGCGCGGCCTGGAATTTCATCAACATCCGGCGCACCTCCAATATGCACGACCTGCAATCCGAGGCCTCCTATCGCTTCTCGCGTGGTGTGCATCCAAGCCTGGCAGAGACTGGCGTTCGGCGCGGGTTGCAATGGATGGCGGCCTGGAGCGGTGGACAAGTTGCACCTGGACTGGTGGATGCATATCCGAATCCACCCGGGCAGGTGATCGTAGAGATCGACCCGCAGGATGTAAGGCGCTTATTGGGCATTGAATTGTCCCCCCCTGAGATCGCTGACCTGTTGAAACCGCTTGAATTTGAATGCAGCCTGAAAGATGGCAAGGTGATCGTCAAAGCTCCACCTTTCCGCATGGATATTGGTACCGGCGTGGTTGGCCTGGCAGATGTGATGGAGGAAGTAGCCCGCATGTACGGTTATGATCGTATCCCTGAAACCCGCCTGGCGGATGAACTGCCGCCCCAAGTTGGCAACCCACGCCTGGAATGGGAAGAGCATGTGCGCGACCTGCTGGTGGCACTTGGACTTCAGGAGATCATCACTTACCGCATGACATCACCCGAACGCCAGGAACGTCTTGAACCCCAGGATGGCTTTGTGCATTTGACCAATCCGATCACACCTGAGAAGAGGGTTCTGCGATGCAGCCTGCTGGCAAATGTGCTTGACACAATGGAGCGCAACGCACGGCAGCAGGATAGGATGACCTTTTTTGAACTGGGACCCATCTTCCTGCCCATGGTGAATGGAAACCTGCCTGTGGAAAAGAACATGCTGGTGGTTGCGATGAGCGGATTGCGTCATTCGCCAGCCTGGGATGTTAAAGCAGGACCCATGCTGGACTTCTTCGATCTGAAAGGTGTTGTCGAAAGTCTGTTGAACAACCTGGGATTGCACGAGATCAGTTTTGAGCCATTTGAAGATGACCCAAGATTCCATCCCGGTAAATGTGCCCGTGTGCTTTATCAACAGCAGAACTTGTGTGTTTTCGGCGAGATCCACCCGATCGTGAAAGCCAAGTACGATTTCGATCATCCTCCTGTCCTGGCGGCTGAAATTGACCTGGAAGCCCTGAGCAAAATTGAACCGGTATTCAGCATCCAACCTGTTTTCAACTTTCCTCCCATGCACGAAGACATTGCCCTGGTAGTGGAGGAATCCATCCCGGCAAGCAGGGTGGAAGCGCTCATCCGCCAGACAGGTGGAGCATTGCTGAGCGGGATACGCCTGTTCGATGTCTATCGCGGTGATCAAATTGGTGAAGGTAAAAAATCACTGGCTTACGCCTTGACATACCAAGCTCCTGACCGCACCCTGACAGACAAGGAAGCAGCCCAACTACGCGGCAAAATCATCAAGCGCCTTGAATATGAGATCAGCGCCAGACTGCGTTCCGGATAATCACCACCCGGTAATATTGGAACTATTTCAACTGGATGGAAAAATTAAGATAAACTTGATTTCAGAGCCGAGTGATTGTATACTGGATTAAAATTTTCTTACACAAAAGGAGAATGTTATGGAAACTAAAAAGTCAAAAACGGGGGGAATTATTGGAACCCTTGCAGCCGTATTGCTATGCGGATGCCCGGGACTATTCCTGTGTATATTTGGTATTATTACTGCAACCGGAAATATGCCTTTTGAAACGGAATTTAATAATATCTACAACACAGGCATGACGCCTTCCTGGTTGGGATATGTTCTTTTATGTGCAGCCCTTTTCATGATCGCCATCCCAATCGTGGTGGGCATTATGACCCTGAGGGACAAGAAACCCAAGAAAGTTGTTCCAAATTTTGACGAACCTCTGCCACCAGCATCCTAGTTAATAAAACCTGTCCATTCGATCAACCGATTAGTATATTAAGCAGCAGGGATCATAAAATTAATGATCCCTGCTGACATTATTAATTATTGTTACTGCTC